>JAROAZ010000034.1 GCA_029432775.1 Pontiellaceae bacterium B12227
AGCCATCAAAAGCCCAAACTCAACCGGCATTACAGCCACTCGAAACCAGCTCAGATGTTATTCATTCCTTTCATAGGTTTTTTGACAGAACCTTAATCAGTGTTGGCCCCTACCTGCCGTATCGCATATTCAGCGGTCATGCGCTGAATCTCCGCCACGCCGGGCTCCGGATTGCCACCAGCCTTCCGCCAGTTATGACCGGACTTCTTTACGATGACCATTTCCACATCGGCCCCAACCTGATCGGCCTTCTTCTTGAGATGCGGCGCATGGGCATAGGGAATCGTTGCATCCGTGTCGCCCTGCATCAGCAACAGCGGCGGGCTGCCCTTTTTGATCCAGTAGTAGGGGCTCATCTCCTTATATTCATCAGGGAACCTTGCGAACCCGCCATCCTTGCCCGTTATCCTGAAACCAAACCGATCCGGATTCTTGTCCGACAGATCGGTTTTAAAGAGATTCACATCCGTAAAATCGGTCGGGCCGTACCACGAAATTCCAGCCATTGGAACAACATCGCATCCAGCCAGGGATTCATCTCCGGTAAAGTTTACTGGATCAGCCAGCGTGAGCATCTGTGCGAGCTGTCCGCCGGCAGAATCGCCCCACACCACAATCCGGTTTGGATCAATGCCGTACTGCTTTGCATTTTTTTTCAGGAAACGCAGCCCGTCCATGGCATCCACCACGCAGTCGCGCATAACCACACCACTATTCTTTTTGCAGAGGCGATAATCGATGGAAACACAGACCATTCCTTTTTCAGCCACCTGCTCGAACACCGGACGCATCAGAGGAAGCCCCCCCTTGTCTTTGCTTCCGGCCGCCCAGCCCCCGCCGTGCACATAGTACAGCACCGGCGCTTTGTCCGGCTTGCCGGCCGGAGGCAGATAGATATCCATCTTGAGTTGCCGCTTGCCCACCTGCTTATAGGTCACGGCCAGCACCGCTTTACCGGCCCAGTCGACCTTTGCATCAGACACCGCGACCGCACAAAAAAGTGCCAACACCAAACTCTTCATCCATTTTCTCCCGACAATAAAAAGCACATATTAACAACCTTGGAGAACACTACCCATCCCAATTTATTAGGATGCCACTCCGCTTGCTTGGATTTGTTGCCGCTAATTGAAGCCTATACGTTTTTCAGATTAAGATTAAAGTGGGCGGTATGTTGTGGGTTTTCGATTTTTAACTCGTATAATAACCGCTGAAAAAATGTCTCAGCATGAAATCCAGATCTCTCTGCGCCAGGGCGAGGAATACTCCGGAGTTCAGCCGGAATGTATTTGTGATTATTGGTCCAGCGGATGAATGCTGAGAGTAACCACGAAATGCACAGGAAACACAAAAAAGAAGTAATCTACCTGTTTTTGAGTATTATGTGTATCCTGTGGTTGAATCCCGCCGTGCGAATCACAACATTTAACCGCCGGAGCACTAGTATAAATGATAGATAAAGGCAGGTAGAGCAGGATGACATTTAGCCAATTGGGGTTACGGAAAGAATTACTGGACGGCATTGAATTGCTAGGGTTTACAGCACCCACTGCGATCCAACGAGAAGTCATCCCCTTCATTCTCGAGGAAAAACGAGATCTCGTGGCTCTGGGCCAAACCGGGACGGGAAAAACGGGCGCATTCGGTTTTCCTACTCTTGAACAAATCGATCTTGAAAGCAAAAAGACGCAAGCGCTGATCCTATGTCCGACACGCGAGCTCTGCATCCAGATTACCCACGATTTTAAAAACTTTTCAAAAAAGCTTCCCGGATTGCGAACCTTGGCACTCTACGGAGGCGCTGACATCCGCCCGCAGCTCGACGGCCTTGACCGCGGTGCACAGATTATTGTGGCCACGCCCGGTCGTTTGCTGGATCTAATGCGCACGCGCAAGGCAAAGCTTTTCGCCGTGGAACGCCTGGTCCTGGATGAAGCGGATGAAATGCTGAATATGGGGTTTGAAGAGGACCTCAATTCCATTCTCGATGAAGTACCCCCGGCCGCCCAACGCCTGCTCTTTTCGGCCACGATGCCCCAGCGGGTAACGCGTATGATGCACAACTACATGAACGATCCGCATGAAATCACCATTGGGGAGCGCAACACGCTCTCCGAGCTCGTGGAGCATCAGGTTTTATTGGTCCATGCCAAAGATCACTATGCCGGGTTGCGCCGTGTGCTCGATGCCACGCCCGGGATCTACGGCCTCATTTTTTGCCGTACGAAAGCGGATACGCAGTTGATTTCGGATCGGCTGCATAACGATGGATTCAAAACGGCCGCCTTGCATGGCGATCTGCTGCATGAGGAGCGGGAAGCAGTCATGAAACAGTTCCGCGCGCACCAGGTTAAAATCGTTGTGGCCACCGATGTTGCAGCGCGCGGGTTACACTTTAATGACCTGACGCATGTGATCCATTACACGATTCCCGAGGATCAAAATACCTATACGCACCGGAGCGGACGAACCGGACGCGCGGGAAAAAGAGGCGTCTCACTGGTCATCATTCATGCGCGGGAAAAATTTAAGCTCGAACGGATTGAAAAGATCCTGGGCCAAACCTTTAAAAAGCTCCCCATTCCCTCCGGGGAATCCATTGGGCGCATTCAGCTTCAACAGCTGCTTCACAAAACCGACGTCTCCAATGCCTCCCTCGAAGAAATCAGCGCCACCCTCGAAAAACTCGCCCCATCCGAAGACATCGATGCAGACGCTCTGATGAAGGCTCACAATACGGTGGACTATTATCGCGTCACCCCCGAACTCAGCAGCGAACCCGAAAAAGTAAAGCCCAGAAAAAAAACCGCCGGCAGCATGACCGGCCGCGAAGCCCGCGAAAAACATGTGCCCCGCGAAATGACGGAAGGCATGATTGAGCTCGTCGCAAATATTGGAAAACGCAATGAGCTTAGCGCAGAAGGCTTGAGCGAGCTGATGAATCAATGCGGCAAAACCATTCCATTGGGGCGGATTAATATCGTGGAAATGCAGACCTATTTCGAAGTCCCCTACCCGCTCTCTCACGAGATCATCAACCACTTCAAACAAAACCCAACCGAATATGGCGGTCGCCCGCTCAACGTGGCCTTTGCCGGAAACGCCAAACCGATGAAAACCAAGAAACCAAATCCCCGCAGCGGTAAGCGGAGAAATAAATAACCGCCCCTTCTTAGATGATTAATCCTTGCTGCGGAGCTGAGAGCGCTGCGTTTTTTATTTAATATTTCCAATTCCTGGAAGCGGTCGAACCCGACCGATGAATCGTTCAACGAAAACTGGAGATGAAGCATCCCGAAAACCATCGCACCAACTTCTGCCCTAACGACGGGAGAGCGGACGCATATAGCCCCGCCTTGATCGACAATCCACCAACAAGACAGGAGCTCGAATACGCCCTCTTCGTCACGCAAAAAACGAAAGATGCCCAACAAGTGGGAAGATTCGTCATGTTGCTTAAATGAGTGACACCACACAACCTCCTTCCCTATGCTGGGATCTCGAAAAAAAAACCGGAACCAAAGGTTAATCCTCGACATGTATAAGTCATTGATCACATTTATTACACTTGGACTGCTTACAGGAACCGGAGTTGGGGCCGCAGGCGCCGAGTCACCGGGTTCGATTGAAAGCGCGGCCATTCAACCGGCATGGGCGCCCGATAGTTCTGCTCTCTATATTCAACACCAAGGAGGACTTGTCCGGATTGATACACGAACCGGGACGAAAGAACGGATCCAGGACGCCAAAGAACTTAAAGACCATTTCGGTGGACAGCTACCGGTCATTCATCGTTTCAAGATTGCCGCAAACGGCTCCGTCATCAGTCTTGCCGCACATCAGGGCATGGTCAAAGTGCTACGCATGGAGAACGGTCGAATAACTCCCGTCGCACCGGGAAATGACCCGTTCGCGATCAAACCACAGAAAGTGACGAACCATAGCAAAAGTGCCAAAGGCAGCGGTGCGTCCAAAATCTATTTTGTGAACAACACTGCTGACTCCGTCGAGATCGTCTGGATTTCAGGAGCTGGCGAGCGCAAAAAATACACCACGCTCAAACCCGGCGAAACATACGCCCAGAACACCTATGCCGGACATCTGTTCATCTGTGGCGGCGTTGCCTTCCGCGCCGAAAAGAGACCGGGCATGGCCTACCTAGGGTCAAAACCCGTTAAAAAAATCATAGGAAAAGCAGATCCCAATGATTGGAAGGCCGGGTTTAAGGATTATAATTTTCAAATTACCCATAGAACAACAGGCAAAACCACGCAGTTGACTTCCAATGGTTCCAGCGACTGGAAATACAAAGGCCCCGTCTATTGGTCGCCGGATCAAAAACAGGTGGTGGTCTTTCGCGAAAAAAAAGGAACCGACCGGCACATTGACATCATCGAATCAGCTCCCGACGATCAGCTCCAGCCAAAAACAAAATCCATCCGTTATCTCAAGCCGGGCGATGAGCTGGATATGGCCAAACCCCATCTGTTTAATCTTCCAACCGGAACAGAACTTGAACTCGACGATACGTTGTTTTCCAATCCCTGGAACATTACGCGCGTGCACTGGGCTCCCGACAGCAAACACTTCTTTTTTCTCTATAATGAACGGGGACACCAGACCATGCGCTTGATTGCCGTTCAGGCCGCGACAGGAAAGACTGCTGCCGTGATCGAAGAGACCAGCTCCACGTTTATCAACTATTCCAATAAAACCTTCCTGCATCATCTCGATAAAACCGACGAAGTCATCTGGATGTCGGAACGCAGTGGGTGGAATCATCTCTATCTGGTGAATCGGAAAACCGGCAAGTCGCAGCCGATCACCTCCGGCGAATGGGTGGTGCGCGGAGTCGAAAAGGTTGATGAAGAGAACCGGCAGATCTGGTTCCGCGTTCTCGGAGTTCACCCCGATCAGGATCCCTATTATGAGCATTTTGCCCGAGTCAATTTTGATGGCTCCGGACTGGTCATCCTCACCGAAGGGAACGGTATGCATGAAGTCCAGTTTTCCAATGATCGGAAATTTTACACCGACACCTGGTCACGTATTAACCACCCCCCTTTTCATGAGTTGCGCCGTTCATCTGACGGAAAAAAAGTGACCGATCTCGGAAAGGCCGGTCTCTCGAAAAACCTTGCCGCCCTTCCCTTCCTGCCGGAGCCGTTTGTTGCAAAGGGGCGCGATGGAAAAACCGACATCTATGGGGTCATTTATCGCCCGGCTGATTTTAACCCCGAAAAAGCCTATCCGGTGATCGAAATTATCTATGCCGGCCCGCATGGCTATTTTGTACCCAAGGCCTATAAAAACAACCATGGTGCCTTCCGCATGGCGGACCTTGGTTATATCGTAGTTCAGATTGATGGCATGGGGACCAACTGGCGCTCAAAAGAATTTCATGATGTCTGCTGGAAAAACCTGAAAGATTCCGGATTCCCCGATCGCATTGCGTGGCTGAAAGCCGCCGCAGCCACCTATCCGTATATGGATTTGACCCGCGTCGGCATCTATGGAGGATCGGCCGGCGGCCAGAGCGCCATGCGTGCAGTGCTCGACCATGCCGGCTTTTATAAAGCTGCGGCCGCCGACTGCGGTTGCCACGATAACCGCATGGATAAGATCTGGTGGAACGAAGCCTGGATGGGCTGGCCCGTCGACAAGAGCTATGAACGCAGTTCCAATATGGTTGATGCCCATAAGCTGGGAGGCAAGCTGTTGCTGACCGTCGGCATGATGGATACCAATGTCGATCCCTCATCGACCTTGCAGGTGGTCGAAGCGCTCATCAAAGCCAACAAGGATTTCGACTTTATCCCTTTCCCTTCCCGCGGTCACGGGGCAGGAGGAAGTAAATATGGCGTACAGAAGCGGGATGAATTTTTCATCCGCCACCTCGGCACCTGCGACCTTCCGCCAGCAGGCAGCCCAACTACGTTTTGATTAGCCTGAACATTTTCGAGGTGGGTATGGCTCGGACAGAGCCTCGCCCTCCACGAAAAAAACGCAGTACGCCGCTAGTTGCAGAGTATTCAATTCAAGGCTTCGCAATGAACCTACCTGCAAAGTTAACTGTGGGTCGTAGCTTCCGCGGATCATTTTCTTTTTTTCTTCGATCCGGCTTTTTTGGGCTTGGCCAACAGGGTTTCTTTTTCAGACCAATCGGCGTTGCGGTCAAAGATCGTGCCGTACGGCTGGTAATTGTGGTATGGAACGGCCTCGGCCTTCCAGTGGGACAGATGCTGGTCATAGGTTTTCCGCATCTGCTGCATGGCCGAGCTGTATTCGGGATTGGCGGCCTGGTTGGTCAACTCCAGGGCGTCCTTGCTCAGATGATAGAGCTCTTCGGTTTCTTCGAAACCTTCCCCCGCATAGCCCCAGTGAATGTATTTCATATCCTTGGTCACCACCGCCATTGCATGGGTTGGCTTCTTACCCCAGACATTGATCAGCGCGAGTGATTCGTGAATCGCTTCCTGCGGCTTATCATAGAGCGTCATGAGGTCAGCTCCATCCATGTTTCCAGGGATTGGAAGTCCCGCCATTTTCAAAATGGTTGGAGCAAAATCAATATTGCCGGTCAACGCATCGGAACGCAGCTGTTTTCCAGCGTTTGGATGGCGTGGGTCATAGATAATCATCGGAACGCGCGTGGCCTCCTCATAGGGCAGCACCTTGGAGCCATAGCCGTGCGAGCCGCAGAAGAAACCGTTATCAGAGGTATAGATGATCACCGTATTATCGGCGACTTCCTGCTCTTCCAACGCCTTGCGGAGCATGCCGACGGCGACATCGATGGCATAGATCTGTTGATGATAGGTCGCCATGACTTCATCGTATTTATCGGAATAGTGCCACGAGTGGAACCGATCGTACTGGCGGTCCTGCTTACTCTGCTTCGAAAAGTGCTCGCCGTTTTCACGGCCGTAGTTTTCCGGCTTCTTAAAGGTTTTTCCGGCATACACATCATCAAATTTCGGATCCGGCGTCGCGGGTTTGTGCGGCGCCTTGAAGCTGATCGACAGACAGAATGGTTTGCCGGCCTTGGCGGAATCGCGAATAAAGTCGCGCCCGAACGCACCGTAGGAGAGCGTCGAATGCGGATACTCCTTTGCATAGGCTGCCATCGACTTGTTCCTGGCCGTTGCATACTGGGTCTGCCCGGGACTCCCGCCCCAACGGTCGAAGTCGTCGGCAGGCAGTGCGAGTTTCTTTCCATCCGGTTCTTCGACCAGATCGAAACCGAACTTACCGGCAAAGGCAGTCAGATATCCCGCTTCACGTAGTAACATGGGATAAGATTTTTTCCAGGTGTCTGTCAGCATATGACCATGGTCAAAATTGCAGCCGGTCTTGTACTCATACATACCGGTCATCACCGTGGCGCGCGAGGCCATGCAGATGGCAGTGGTATCATAGTGGTTATCAAAGGCCATTCCGTCCGATGCCAACCGATCAATGTTCGGCGTCTTTACATCGGTATTGCCATAACATCCCAACGTGTAGGTGCTCTGGTCGTCCGACATCAGGTAGATGATGTTCGGTCTTTTCTCCGCGTTGACAAAAGCGGTCGAAAGTAAAGCCGCAGCAAGTATGATGATTCGCTTCATTATAAATTCCTTTAGTGGCTATATTTATCAGACAGGGTAACTGGATCGCCTGAATACAACATCCTGTCTATCCGGTAATCTTGTCAAAGCTATTTATTCAATCGCCTTAACCTTCTTTTTATTAATCTGAGGAGGTACGCGCCCGTATGCCGGATCGTAGACCGGAATGCCCATGCCTTCCGGAGTCTGCCAACCGGGTTTCGGCTGGTGCGTTACATAGGCATAATACGGCGTGGCGGAGAGATCCGGCCCAATGAAAACGGGCGCGAGCTTCGTGATACCTTTTTTCAGCGACACCTTGAAGGTGACTTCTTTGGCTCCGGCCGGAATCTCTTTCGTTTCATCCACATCGCCGATCCGCATGCGGGCCTGTTTATAATTGTAGGCTTTGCCGTACGTGCCGTCATTAATTCCTTTGTCGGCTTCCACCGGCCAGCGGCGCAGCGAGATTTCATATTCCCCGTCGCGCTCGACCTCGATCGCCCAATGCGACACCTCCGCAACCGCGCCTTTTTTAATGTGATCCTGATTCCACGGCGGCAGTTTATCGATCAGCCAGTCGTGTGAGGAGAGCGAAACAATCGGCGAATGCGCGGAACCGATAACCATATAGCTGGTCAAATCATGTTCCTGCGAGACATCATTCCAGAATGTGTCGTACTTACCGCGCAAACGTTCCACCACCTCAGGATGCTGGGCAGAAACATCAGTTGCCTGCTTGGGGTCCGCTTTTATGTCGAAAAGGCCCTGGCCGTTATCGTCAGTAACCAGACGCCACTCGTCGGTCATCACGGCGCACCGGCGCCATTTGATGGGATCGACGACGCGCTGCGTCTCAACCACCAGCGCCCGATCCGGCCAGCTTTTCCCATCGGTATACAGAAGCTCGCGCAGGCTGGTTCCGTCGTAGTCTGTTTCGGGCGCCTTCAGGCCGCACAGATCAATAAACGTCGGCAGGATGTCAAAGTGGGCGGTGAGATTTTCGATGGATTTACCGGCTTCGATCTTGCCGTTCGGCCAGCGGATGATGAACGGCACACGATGGCCGCCGTCGTATTCTGAATTCTTCTGGCCGCGCATACCGCCGTCATAGCCACGGCCTTCTCCCAATCCGGCCGCCGTGCCGTTATCCGTCATGAAGACCAGGATAGTATTGTTCGCCAGTCCCTCTTTATCAAGCAACGCCATCAGCTTGGCGAGGTTGTCGTCAATATTGGAGACCATGCCGTAAAACTCGGGATAAGAAACCTGCGGATTGTTTTCGTAGGGATCGCTGTATTCCAACGGGCAGTAGAGCGGCTTGTGCGGTGCATTGAGCGCAATGTAAGCGAGAAACGGTTTATCCTTATTCGCTTTGATAAACTTCATGCCTTCATCAAACCAGATATCGGTGCAGAATCCTTCGAAGCGCTGGAATTTTCCGTTCACGATATAGGTGTCGTCAAAATAGTCGTTGCCCCAATAGTCCGGCGCCTGCCCCACCCCGCCGGCGGAGTGGTAGACGACATGCTGAAACCCGCGGTCTTCCGGACGGTAGGGATAGCAGTCGCCCAGATGCCATTTTCCGAACATGCCGGTTTTATATCCGTTCTGCGTAAAGATATCCGCCATGGTCACTTCGCGGCGGCGCAGCATGCTGCGGCCCTGCACCGTGTGCCAAACACCGACCCGGTTGGAATAGCGGCCGGTCATCAGCGCCGAGCGGGTCGGCGCGCAGGTGGGATCCACATGAAAGTTGTTCAGCAGTGTACCCTGCGTGCGCAGCTTGTCGATCGTCGGCGTTTTAATGGCCGGGTTGCCCGTGAAGGCCACGTCGCCATAGCCCTGATCATCCGTGATAACGATGACCACATTCGGTTTCTTTGCATCCTGTGAAAAGGCGGGCAGCACAACGGCACCTGCAACTAGAGCGACAAGTATCTTCAATTTAATTTTCATAGTATTCCTCTATCTATCATCGGCATTTTCACTGATCTACACCGAGCGTCTGCTCAACCCTATTAATAGTTCCATCTTCATTAAAAGAAACCTTGTCGAAGCAAATGGAACGATTGGTCGCTTTTCCGCCCGAAAGAGCCGCATTGTGATAAAACAAGTACCACTGACCTTTGTATTCAACAACCGAACCATGCGTGGTTAAAGAACTCGTTTTTTCCAGGATGACACCTTTGGCCATCCACGGACCTATCGGGTTATCAGTCATAGCATAATTCATCCGATGACCGCCCGGTGTATTGTCCGGATAAATCATGTAATAGATGCCATTCCGCTTAAACACAAAAGCTCCCTCGCGGAAGTCCTCCAACCCGGCCATCGGAACAGAGGGTCCTTCAACTTCCTCCATATTCTCTTTCAGCCTGGCAACAAACGGCTGTCCATATCCACCATAATAGAGATAGGCCCGCCCGTCATCATCGATAAAAACACAAGGATCAATGTGTGGCTCGAGACCCTTGATATAGCCCTGCACCTTAAAGCCGGAAACAGGACTTGTACTGGTTGCAATGCCGATTTTCCAGGAACCCTTCGCCTTTGTTTCCGTAGGGTGCGGAAAATAGAAATAATAGGTTCCATCTTTATAGGCACAGTCAGGTGCCCACATGTAGCCACCCTGCTTACGTCCCCACTCCACATCACGGGAATGAAGAATCTCCCCGTGATCCGTCCAGTCGATCATATCATCAGTTGAAAAAACATGATAGCCATCCATCTTCTGATACCCCCGCCCTCCGGGGACATCCGTGGATGGATAAACATACAGGCGGCCGTCCTCCCAAACATGTGCCGACGGGTCGGCGGTAAACATGTGGGTGATGAACGGGTTCGGGGCCCGCCCGGCGCTCTGCACCACTTTTGCCGACCGAACCGGCTTGCCCGGCCCCCATTCAAACCAGTTCAGATTCAACAGGTTTCCTGCCCCGCCTGTATAGCGAAGATAGAGCATATGAGTTCCGCTGACTCCGCTCAGCACAGCCGAAAGGGTTACAAAATTATTCCAGTCGCCGGTTGAGGCGACAGGAATCGTTCCGACAACGGTTCCTGCCAGGCTGCCCAATCGCAGCTCGATGGCGCCGCCTCCGTCTTGAGAAGAAACCCGTACGCGAAAAGGAATCTCGGCAGCAGGATCCTCACCGAAATAGATCGCACTGTAGCTCGACCAATCCCCGTTTGAAATATATGCAAGCCCCCGGCTCTGCCCTCCATCCTGCTGGCCTTGGACTTTCGTTCCGGACTGCTCCGAAAACTCTTCCGCCTCACGACGGATATAGCCCTCGGCAACACGCTCCGGTTCCTGCGCGGCAGGAGCCTTTGCTTTCTTCCTTGCCCGGCGTTGCTTTGGCGGATCCGTGATTTCCACGTCGTCGTCCAGGGTATAAACGACCGGCTCAATGGTTCCATCCTCCCGGAAGGTCATTTTATCGACACAGAGCGTACGTTTAAAGCGACTGCCCTGGTTTACATCCCCGCGATGATAGAAAAGGTACCACTGCCCGTTAAACTCGATGGCAGAAGTATGATTTGGAGAGTGCGGGGAATTCGGGGCCAGCTCACCTTTTAATTCGGCATACTGCGGCAATGGCGAATCGGCCATCCAGTATTTCGTCACTCCGCCCACCCGGGCGCTGAAATAGTAGATCCCCTTTCGCTTAAAGATATGTACCGCTTCATTAACCCGCTCTTTGCTCAGCCGAATCCAGGGACCGTCCAGCTCGACCATATTGTCCTTCAATTTGGCTCCCATAATGTGCCGGCCCGGATCGCCCATATCCACAAAGTGATCGTTGCCGTAAATGTAGGCCTGCCCGTCATCATCCACGAACACAGTTGGATCGAAAATCTTCGTGATCGCATGGGGCACTGCAGCTTCCCAAGGCCCCACCGGCGTCCGGCTTTTTGCCACGCCCACCTCAAAAATGTTGCCCGGAAAGTACCAGTAGTACCATCCATCTTTATAGGCAGCAACAGGCGCATTCATATTCGATTTAAAATGTTCAAATCCCGGGTCGAGCTGCGGATCCAGCA
Organism: Pontiellaceae bacterium B12227; assembly: GCA_029432775.1. Lineage (GTDB taxonomy): Bacteria > Verrucomicrobiota > Kiritimatiellia > Kiritimatiellales > Pontiellaceae > Pontiella. The sequence goes on from JAROAZ010000034.1 coordinate 11,634, forward strand.
TCACGCCATGGTTGATCCAGTTCGTCATATCCGACGACTCAAGGATCACATAATCCTTCATGGACTCATAATTGCGGGCATCGGGCTGGTCATGCGAGCAGTAGACATACACCTTGCCCTCAAAAACCTCCGCTGCAGGATCACACGCATAGACGAATTCCGGATCCGTTTCCCTCAAAATGGGGTTGCCCGCCAAAGCAGTCGCAGCAACCGCCAAAGAGGCGGTCGCCAGCATCAGATTCGTCCATTGCTTCATGCCCTATTCTCCCACGCTGTCTGACATGAGTACCTTCACGACGGTGTCGTATTCATCCAGCGGCTCGGAAGGCAGGTTGATTTTCAGAACCTCGCCCTCTTGAACAAAGTCCGCTTTTTCACCGTTAGCCAGATAGGTTGCGGCGGTTGCAGAAACTCCCGTCACACTGATCGTCCCAGAATCCGGCCATTCCAGAATGTGCAGGAAAAGCGTCTTGCCATCTTTGCTTGCGGAAACGTCGCCCCACGCCGGGCGTTCGGCCAACGGATTACGGCGGGTGGCGTAGATCGATTCGCCGTTCACCTTGAGCCAGTCGCCGAGCACCTTATAAAGTCGCACGGCTTCGGGATCGAGTTTACCGTTCCCCATCGGGCCGTTGTTAATCAGCGAGTTGCCGCCGGAACAAACCGTGTGTACAAAGCGATGGAGCATTTCTTCGGGCGAATGATAGTAGCAGTGGCCCTTGGTCTTATAGCCGAACGACGAGCTGACACTGTCGGGCGATTCGAAGTAGACCGGAAGTTTACGGTCCGGCACCTCCTTGTCGCCCACGGAGACATAGTCGAAGAGTTCCAGGTTTTCCTGCAGGATCTTCGCTTTGCCGCTGTGAATGATGCGGGAATTGATCAGACAGTCCGGGCGGTATTTCCGCACCATGTCGCGGAACCCTATCGCGCGCTCCTTCGTCATGCCGGCCGGGGTGTCAAACCAGATCAGATCAATGTCATAGTTCTTCACCAGTTCCTCCACCTGCGGGAGGCTCTTCTTCATAATGTAGCGGTCCATATCCTTTGTGAAATCAGCCGGCAGATCGGGATGGAACATTTTAACCTTTGTTGTTTTCTTGTTCAGGTAGGGAGCATCCGGCTCGTCCCAGTCCTGCGCATGCGAATAGTAAACCCCGAACTTCAGTCCGTGCTTATGGCACGCCTCGCTGAGCTCTTTGATGATATCGCGTTTGAAGGGCGTATGGTCGACGATGTTGTAGTCGCTGACCATGGAATCGAACAGCGCAAAACCGTCGTGGTGCTTCGAGGTGATGACCACATATTTAATGCCGCAATCCTTAAAATTTTTCGCCCACTCGTCGGCATCGAACTCCGTCGGGTTAAACTGTGACGCCACTGCATGATATTCGTCCGCCGTCATTTTTGCGGAAACCTGAATCCATTCGGAATACCGATGGCCCGCGCCGCGGCCTTCATATTCCCCTTCCAGCATTGAATAAACCCCGAAGTGAATAAACGCCCCGAACTTGGCATCTTTGTACCACTGCTCCAGCCGTGCTTCCGAGTCGGGTGTCTGCTTCAGGCTGTCGTCAAAACGATAGCCGAATGTGGTATTTCTTTTCGCAGTGGCCGGCAAGCTGCACGCGGCGATAACACAGAGAGATAACAGCATATGTTTCATTAATTTACCTTTTTCCAGAGTCGGCCTTTCTTATTCGCCGACACTCTCCGTGAAAATGACTTTCACCACGGAGTCGTATGGGTCCAGCGGTTTGGCAGGAAGTTTGATGGTCAGGACATCGCCTTGCTGCGTAAGGTCCGCGCTCTTTCCGTTGGCCAGCCAGGAAGCAGAAGCCGCTGCGGCAGGAACGCCTTGAACCGCAATGGTTCCGGATTTCGGCCATTCGAGAATATGTAGGTAGAGCGCCTTGCCGTCTTTGCTGACGGAGATATCGCCCCACGCCGGACTGGCCGACAAGGGATTGCGACGGGTGGAATAGATCGATTCGCCGTTTACCTTGAGCCACTCGCCCATGGCACGATAGATACGCACCGCTTCGGGGTCGAGCCGGCCGTTGCCCATCGGGCCGTTATTGATCAGCGAATTACCGCCGGCGCAAACCGTTTTCACAAACCGGTGAATCATTTCCTGTTCCGTATGGTAGTAACAGGTTCCCTTGGTCTTATACCCATAGGACGAGCTGACGCTGTCCGGTGACTCAACGTAGAGGGGCAGTTTCATCAACGGGACTTCCTTGTCCGCGATGGAGACATAGTCGTAGTACGGCATATACTGCTGCTCAATAATCCCCCGGCCCGAGTGAATGAGACGCGAGTTGATCAGACAATCCGGGCGGTACTTACGCACTACATCGCTGAATAGCTTAGCCCGTTCCATGTTCATTCCGGCGGGGGTATCAAACCAGATCAGATCCAGCTCATAGTTTTTCACCAGTTCTTCAACCTGCCGGAGGCTTTTCTTCATGATATAGCGGTCCATGTCCGGCTGAAAATCCTTATTCAGATACGGATGCATCTTCCAACGGGCGGGTTCCTTTTTCGCATTGATCAGCGGAGCATCCGGTTCGTCCCAGTCCTGCGCATGCGAATAGTAGACCCCGAACTTCAAGCCCTGCTTATGACACGCCTCGCTGAGCTCTTTGATGATGTCGCGTTTGAAGGGTGTGAAGTCGACGATGTTGTAGTGACTCACCGACGATTTAAAGAGCGCAAAGCCGTCGTGATGCTTCGACGTGATCACCACATATTTTATGCCGCACGCCGCAAAGGTCTTCGCCCACTCATCGGCATCGAATTCGGCCGGGTTAAACTTTGCAGCTATCTGATAATACTCGGAAGACGGAATTCTTCCGGAAACCTGAATCCATTCGGAATAGCGGTGTCCTGATCCCTGGCCGTTATATTCTCCCTCAAGCGTCGAATAGACGCCGAAGTGAATAAAGGCCCCGAACTTGGCATCCTTAAACCATTTTTCCAGACGCTTTTCCGAGTCGGGGGTCTGCTTCAGACCGGCAGCAAACCGTTCCTTATAGGTATCGATTGAAGGAGCGGGAACCGCGTGCAGCTGCGGGCCGCCCAGTGCAAGAACGACGAGTGATAATACGATTTTCTTCATTTCTTCTCCATTTTTCCAATGCCTGGAAGCCGGTTGGTTAATCAAGCGGTTGAGGCGCCCATTCGGGGATGCCTTTTTCTTTGAGCTGCTTATTGTAGCGGATGGCCAGCGGCTGATCCTCGGGAGCCACCTTCGGCAAACCTTCATTGACCATCAGCGGCAGCACGGACTCCCACCATTCGTCGAAGGATTTCCGAAGTTTGGAAACCACTTCCGGATGCGCGGCGGCGACATCGGTTGTCTCAGACGGGTCTTTTGAAATATCATAGAGGGTCTGGTTGTTCGAAAACCGCCAGCGCTCGGTGCGCACCGCGCACTTTTTGTATTTAAAGTCGTCCCGCTTTCCGGGGTTCCAGCGTCCGCAGTGGACAAACAGTTCCCGATCCGGCCAGTCGGCTTTGGGATCTTTGAGCAGCGGCAGCAGCGAGCGGCCGTCCAGTTCCTGCATTTTCGCGGGCAGCTTCACATCCGCCAGCTCACAGAAGGTTTTGTATAGATCGATGTGTGCGGTCAGCGCATCAACATCGACGCCCTCGCCGAGAACCCCTTTCCACTGCCAGAAGGCCGGGACATGCGTTCCGCCTTCGTAGGGTGAGTTTTTACCGCCTTTAAGGTTGGCGTTAAAATGCCTCAGTTTCTTGCCGTTCAACTTGCCGCTCAGGTGGGTTGCCCCGTTATCCGTCATGAAGATCACCAACGTATTGTCCAGTGCCTTCCATCCGGCGAGCTTGTCCATCATCCGGCCAAAATTATCATCGATGTTTTCCACCATGCCGTAACGGCCTGCCGTTCCCTTATCGTAGCCGAGTTCACTAAACCGTTTGGTATATTTTTCAGGGGCAACCAATGGCGCATGCGGTGCGTTGAGGGAAATGTAGGCAAAGAAAGGGTGCTTAGCCTCATGCTGTTTTCTGATCCAGGCCAGACCGGACTCGAAAAAGACATCCGTGCAAAAACCCTTTGTCTTCACGATCGTATCGTTGTGAAGCAGGACGTTGTCAAAATAAAGGTTTTCCTCATTGGCAGGAAAATCACCGTACCGGGTCTGCCCGATTCCACCCGCGCCATGAATCAGCGCTTCGGAAAACCCGCGGTTTCCGGGCAGATAGGCCTCTTCATCACCGAGATGCCATTTTCCGAAGATCCCGGTTTTGTATCCGGCGCTCTGCAGCGCCTGCGGCAGGGTAAAGGTATCCAGCGCCATCCGCTCGCGCTGAAAGATCGTATGGGTCACTCCGTTCTTAAACGGTGCGCGTCCGCTCATAATCGCAGCACGCGTCGGCGCGCAGGTCGGGCTGACCTGAAAATCCCTGAAGCGGACGGCCTGATCATGAAATCGGTCAATTTTCGGAGTCCTGACCACCTGGTTACCCATGCAGGACAAATCGCCCATGCCCTGGTCATCGGTCATCACCAGAATGATATTCGGACGGCTTCCCGCCAACGGCTTTGCTTCGGCGAGGACGGCTCCGATACTCACGGCAGCCATCAAGGTTGTTATCATCTGCATTCGTTTCATCTTATTCCCCATTCCAATTCCTGATTCTCACAAAATATCCGGCCGATGGTTTATCGTCGTGGCAGGCTAGGAAGAGGCATTCCGGCTTCCCGTCTTTCCACAAAATACTAGGACGTTCGCTGCGGGCCAATTCATGCCCGAAATAGATCTCATTTGTCTGGTAGCCGACCTTCGGCTCATCCCAATGGATCCCGTCTTTGGAGGTATAGATCAGCCCAGGGCGGTATCCGCCCTTCTTGAGTTTGTCGGCGGGAATCGGATTGCCTTCCAGCATGTCCTTCACCCCCTGCCGATCCTCAACAATCATGTAATACATTCCGTTGTAATGGAAAGCATAGGGATCTTCGATATCCACTTTTTCTTCAATATAGCTGATGACCGGGTTGTGTTCATAATTCACATACGGCCCTTCGATCCGGTCACTTTCCGCAAACGACATTTCGCGAAACCCTTTTTTCACGGGATACCGATCCGTCATCGACTTGTAATAGATTCTGAATTTGCCTTCCGGAGTGGCCACAAAAGTGGGATTCGAAGCATGGATGATATTGTATTCCCCCATTTTTCCAGAGGCTGGAATAATCGGATTCAGTGAGCTTTCCGTCCACGGGCCATAAGGCGATTTCGCCGTGGCAATCCCGACTTCCTGCTTTGAGCCGTTTTCATCCTTATAGCGGTTCAGCAGGAAGACCAGAACATAGGTATCGCCCACCTTGGAAACCTGCGGGTTGTGATAGCCCGCTTCATCACTCACAAACAGATCGCCAAGCAACTTGTACGGGCCTTCCGGCCCATCAGCCACCCAGTGCACAATCTTACTGTTTTTAATCCAGCTGCCCTTATTCGGAATGACCGAATTAAAGATGTGCAGTTTCCCGTCCTCATCATAGATCGGCGCCATCCCCCAGGTCCATGAATCCTCGTCGGACTCCAGAATATATTTTCCGGGCACCTGTGCCTTGCAAAAGGAGGAAACCTCAATACTTAAAGCCTGTCCGCAACATACGGCCAAACAAACTAAACCAAACTTCAATGCATTCTTCATAAACTGATTCTCAAAATTAACTATATCCCAATTCGGCACCGGTCCCCGTGTATCCATGGCAACCAAGAACCTCTGCACACCTATACCAATGAATATAGACAGACCCTGTTAGCTGAATATCCCCATTTATTGGGATAGCACCCCTGCTATGTTTCCTCCCGACAATCAACAAATCCGGTGCCGAACAGTATTAGTAGCTCATCTTACCGCCGAACCTTGATTTCTGCCTGTCGCTCTCCCACCATTCACGCGGTCCTTCCGCTTCAATATCCGCCCAAAGCCTGATGAGGATTTTTTTCATCTCCTCCGTCTTTTCGGGCATCTTGGCGGCCAGGTCATTTTTTTCCTGTTCGTCTTTCGGAATATTGTAGAGCTGGAAATGGGTCAGCGTCTCATCGCCGATGAGCTTCCAGTCGCCGATACGCATGGCGACGCGCTCATCCGGCTTTGACACATGGGTTCGCCAGAACATGGGAATCCTGCGTTCAACCGGTTGTCCATTTAACGCAGGCAGCATGTTCACCCCGTCGATGGTGCGATCGGACGGCAGCGACAGGCCGTTGACTGCCAGTGCTGTTGAAAAGACATCGCTTCCAATCACTGGAACATCGCTGGTGCTTCCCGGCTTGATCTTTCCCGGCCAGCGGGCCAGCCCCGGCACGCGGATGCCACCTTCATATTCACTGCGCTTGTTTCCACGCAAACCGCCACTGGAACCGCCATAGGAAGGAACAGGACCATTATCCGAGGTAAAGAACACCAGCGTATTCTCACTTACGCCGGCCTTGTCGAGTGCATCGAGAACCATGCCCAGCCCATGATCCATCTGCGTGATATTGCCCATATACTTGCTGTTCTTATGTCCCTTGTAGAGCGACTGAAAACGCGAATCCGTGGCGATCGGAGAATGCGGCTCATGAAACCAGACAGTAAGAACAAACGGCTTCTTCGGGTCGTGGATGTTCTGAAGCCAGTGAACAGCTTCTCCGGCAACGAGCTGGGCGGAATAGCCCTCCAGCTTGCCCACCGGCACTCCGTTACGAACAAAGTTGACCGGATTTTTGTGGCTGGGCTCGGCGTTATTATGGGTGTACATCCAGTAGTCGTACCCGTGGTCGCCCGGCTGCGGAAATTCCGGTTTATTGAATTGGTTTTTTGAAAGCAGGTGCCATTTCCCGACATGACAGGTTTCGTAACCGATCTCTTTCAACCGTTCCGGATAGGTGATCTCGCTGGCCCGCAGATACGCCGGTCCGTTCCCGGAAAGGTGACGATAGACGCCGTTGCGATACGGCGTGCGCCCCGTCAGAATCGCCGACCGCGAAGGCGAGCATACACCACAGGCGGAATAGCACTGGGTCAGCTTTACACCTTCCGATGCCAACCGGTCCATGTTCGGTGTCTGAATCAGTTCATTACCGAAGGTGCCGGCATCGCCCCACCCCATATCATCGGCCACCACAACAACAATATTCGGCCGCTCCGGTTTTCCGTGGGCCAAACACACCGCGCAGAAAGCCAGCAATGTCATGAAAACTTTTTTAGATCGATCTCTCATTTGTTCTATTCTCCAATATATCAATACGGTCAGCCGAATAAATTATCACCTTACCCCCTGTCGAGGTATCGCTTAAAAAAGGTATTCGGCCCTGTTTTTTACTCATGAACATTCCAGACATTGGAAAACCCCAATCCCTGGAACTTATTTCCACGTAATTTTCGCTTCCCGGGTTTCCGTATTCACCCAAACGCTGGCGTGCTCGAATTCCCGGGTAAATTCCCACCCATCAGGTGTGGTTCGTTTATAGGGTCCCTTCGGCGGACCAAGCGGCTTTTTGAATTCGGGGTAATCCACCAGCGGCCCGGTCGCCAGCTTCCATCCCCAGCTATACAGAAAATAGGAATAGGGCTGCGCCCCGATCAAATAGCACGCCAGGGCAAACTCCGCCTTCTCTTTCGAGAGCTCCGGCATGTTCGGTTGCATGTGTCCGCGCCAGGTTCCCTCGACGCCCAGGCGGAAGACGGAGATTTTTCCGGCCTTCGCATTTCTCAGCATTTCACCCCATTCAGCCAGCAGGCTTTCCTTGCCCGATTTAACGCGTGCGTAGTTTTCAAACATAATCGCATCGCTCACGGGATAGACATAGCGTGCACTCTCCGCATAGGCATTGTTCGCGAGGAGGATTTTGTTCCGCCCCATCTTATACTTGAGCGCCTTCATCATTTCGCCCATGGCTTTTTCAATCTCGTCCTTCTTATCTTTACGATACTCAACGTTCCCGTGCATCTGGTCAATAAAGGCCCCGTCGCATCCGGAATCCTTCACGCCTTTGGCCACGGTATTCACCCACCACTTGCGGAAGTCGGGATTCAATACATCGTAACACAGCGCCCCATATCGATCGACCAGCTTGCCCGTCTTGGGATGGCTCACGAGCAGCTTTTTGATCTTCGGCTTTTTCTCAACATTCTCCCGGGTAAAAGGCTCGTTGTAGGAAGTGTAGGGCCAGGCATAGGCGGCGTTGAAATAGAACAGCACCTTCATGTCGGGATTGACCTTCCTGAAGGCCTTGGCCTCATGCTTCGCACCCAGCTCGGCGGCTCCCAGCGGCTTGAGGCCATGCGACTTTTCAATGCAGATAAAATCCGTCTGCCCGGCAATGAAATGCACCTGCTCCTTTGTAAGCAGCTTGTTCTTGTCGCCAAACATAAAGTAGCGCGGCGTGGTGTCCCAGCTGAACTCCGGATAGTAACTCTTCGGCTTAAACTGCGTTCCGTCACTGATCCGCAAAGTGCGGGTCGCCGGGTACTTTGATTTGGCTTGTGCAGCAGACTGAACCCCGATCAGCGCTGCCAAAATAATCATCACTTTATGCATAAAACCCGTCACTCAATTTACTAATTGTCATAATCGATACGGAAGAACTGCTGTCCCTCCAGCAGCGCATTCGTTACGGAAACCAGATCGTCATTTCCAGAAATTCCGTTTGTAACCTCAACCCAGGGACCATCCACAAGATTTGTCGTCGCAAGCACACAGTAACTGATTCCCGATCCCGCCGTCCATGAGAGCGTCATCTGCCCGGCATCCCCAGAGATCACGGTGTCCGGCGCACCTGCCTGATGAACAGATACGTTGATTCCAAAATCAACATTTCCCACACCCCAATGAAACGGCCTGGTATTGGTACCGGCTGAGGTATCCGAAGAAACATAGAGCGAGCCCGTACCCACGTTTATGTCACTAACATTAAAGGGCCCATTCCAATCCCAGCCCAACAGTCCTGTGCCTTCTCCAAATATCGTCTGATGAGAATGTCCGTTATGGGTTTCAATTAAGCGGACTCCATTAAATCCAGTCATCACAGCAGTCCCGAACTTTCTCACATCCGTAAGGTATACAGCCGGATTTTCCACGATAAATTCAAGGCAGGCCCCCTCCGGCATCGTGTTTCCATTCACCGAAAAACGATTATTATTGATTGTAACCTGTGCGGAGGTCGTGCCGATAGTCGCCGATGCGCCATTCGTACTTCCTGGAAGATCCATGCCCAGTTCCGTTGTTCCGCCCGTCCAGCTTTTGACCCTCACATTAAAAGTCAGCGTGTCGTTGGCTCCATCATAATCAAAATCTGAACCGGTATGGTTTATTGAATAAACATAGTCGAACCCTGAAGCAGCACCTGAAACCGTCACGTCATTCGTAGAGCCGTCTGCCATAAGTGTATTACCGGACAAAGCCGCATTCAGATCCACAAATTCAATCATCGTCTGCGTCGGCCCAACGGCAATCGACACGGTTGCCGGAACACTGACGTTTACGCCATCGCTTACGGTGAACGTAAAGCTGTCCTCTCCAACAAACCCCGCATTCGGAGTGTAGGTCAGATCGGGCGCCCTGCCGCTCAGCGTGCCATTGGCAGGCCAGACATTCACTTCATAAGTCAGGTTGCTGGAGGACCCTTCCGAATCAACCCCCGTCAACAGAATATCTGCAGTAGTGTTTTCCAGCAGGGTGATGCTGTCGGCATGGGCAACGGGCAGCTCTGTATTCGGATCGATCGTTAGCCTTAAACCCACTTTTCGGAAAGCACCCGTTCCGTCGGTCACCTTGAAGGCCACCCCGTACGTTCCCTCTTCGTACGCCGCCCCCGAGAGCAAACCGGCGCTCGACAGGGCGAGACCCGCTGGAAGCCCCGCACTGGAGATGACTTCCCACGTATAGGCACCATCGCCGCCTGACGCCGCCAACTGATTGGTGTAAGGAACTCCGACCACCCCGTCCGGCAAGGAGTCGCTCACAACCGAAAGATCGCTGTCAGGCACATGGGCCGATGTCTCGGACATGTATGCGAGCTCTTTAATGAGGTCGTGCCCAATCGTTACCGCGGTTGCATTGTTGGCCGACAAAGCGGCTGTATCGACGATTTGCTGTCCGAAGGAGGAGGCCAGCATCATCGATGCATTCATATAACGCAGCGGCACCGAAACGTGCAAGGCATCATCCGACGCGGAAAAGTTCGGAATGGCTTCATTCAGGCGCCCCATTCCAATGGTGAGCGGAATCGTTTTCCAGCCCCGGAAGTGATAGTTAAACCACAGGTCCGCGCAGTCCTCGCCATTCAGCGCATGGGTGGTCGCAGTGGTGCCCGACGTGCTTTCAAACGCCTTAATCCAGTCAAACACCATCGGAACCATGTTGGGTTGCCCCGCATCGATTAGCGGCTGGGCCATCGCCCCCGGGTCGCTACCGGAAGCAAACAGGAAGAGGCCGATGTTGGCGTTGTTTTCATTACTAAACACCGAAACCTTGGCGGCCGTATCGTTAGTCGTCCAAAATCGCGAGCTGTAGGTCTGGTTCCCGAAATCAATGACGGTCGATGTCAGCGACGCCGTCCCGGCGACGAGGTCGCCGATGGTGTTCGCCGTAAATTCATGGGTACTGGAACCTTTGTAATAGTATCGGAAATAATCGTTAAAGGGTTCACCGGAGACATCGATGTTTCGATACGCGACCGCACCGTCGTTTTCATAACTCGTCGTATAGTGCGTATTCGTTTTGTGCCCATCGACCGTATCAGCCCCCAGCTCGGTCAAGCGGCTGATATCCGCAGCGCTCAGGTTGTCATAGATATTCACAATGCCGGCATGCTCAAAGGTTGGATCATAGTTGAGCGTTTCCGCCCGCACACCGGTAATCATCCGAATAATCATACTTGCATTGATCATGGCCTGCGATGTGTAGCCCGCAGCATAGAGTCTTCCCTGCACGCCCTCTACATCATAGGCATAGCTCGCTGGAATCACTTCAATGCCCGCACCGTTTGCGGCACGATAGCAGTATTCCCCAAGCGTCTGTGTATCCACGTGATCCGAACGATACATCATCAGCATGGGCGTACCGCCATTATCGAGCACCAGTTGAGATAATCGGGAGCAGGCCTCATACATCACTTCCGGATAGGCATAGGCCTGTTCCGAATCGAAAAAGACCACGTATTTATACCCACTGGAAATCAGGTCTTTAACGCCCGACATTTCAGGATCGTAGTAAACATCCGCCAAAGAGTTGGCCGCCGTGGCGCGATAAAAATCCACCTCAAGATCGGCATACCCATCGATCAGGTTTAACATGCCCTTCAAATATTCAGCAGCGTATTGAATCCCGCCATCCGAATAGTTCCAATAACTGAAATAGGATTCATCTCCGTCATTCGGATACGCGCCATTGTCCGTGTTCAGCTGACCTGCGTGTACGAGCAGGATGCTGTTCGATTTATCCTCACCGAATACGGGCATCAGTAAGAAAAATGCAAACAAAGCCAGCAGCATCTTTGTATGCGCAACCCGTTTCATCATCGCCGTCCTTCCGTGCGTCTACTGAACCGGTCTAAGCCGGATGGATTTCAGTTCGGCGGTTTCAATATTTCCTTCGAGGCAGGAGACGGCCACTTTATATTTTCCAGGGATTGGAAAATTGAGCCAGCCCATGGGAAACTCCTGATAATTATGCGAGGCGTTCTGCTGATTCTGAATCTGCTCGCCCCCTTCGATACCGACTTTCCAGACCAGTCGCCCTTCACCGGTATAGGTCAGCGCCACATCGTAGTCGCCCGGCACCAGCACATCGACTTCCACAACCGCCTTGCCGCCGGGCGTCCATTTCGTGACCGGATAAACACAGATCCACTCGCCGAATTTTTCCATCCAGCGATCCTTCACAATTGTTGCGCCTGTAACCTCTGCAGAATCCGCAAAAATTTCGGTCCCTTCATTGGGATCGATTCCAAAGGTTGGATCCACCACCGGCGCACCTTCGAGTTCAACTTCGATCACTGAAACCAGTTTTTCCGGTGCACGGTACGGCAGCTCAAAAACGGTCCAACCATTGGAAGCGTTAAACGCCACCGGCTCGGACTCGCTGCCCTTAAGCAGTTTGGCGGACTTGATTGTTGTCTTCAGGCCGGGCAGGTAAAGCCTGCCGGATTCCGGCCACTCGAAGACCGACAGAAACAGCCGATTGCCCTTCACCGTAATATCGCCCCATGGCATTGCATATCCCCACGGGGAGGCGTCGGTTCCATAAACCACCTGCGGATAGCGGTGGATCCATTCGCCGGCCTGGCGCAGCGAACGGGCGGCGCGTTCGGGCACAGCACCCTTACCATCTGGACCGATATTGAGCATGTACGTTCCGCCGCGAGCGACACAGGCAATCAGCCGATGCAGAATTTTTTTCGGGGATTTCCAGTTCTGGTCATACCAGGCATAGGCCCAGGAATCGTTGGTCGTGTCCACACTTTCCCACATGCCTTCCACATTGCGGTGCGGCACTTCCATATCGCCCAGCGTCTGGTAGTCGCCCAGATTGTGTCCGGCACGACCGGAGACGAGCGCCTTCGGCTGGTGCTTGCGCACCACATCCACCAGCTGCTGGACATATGATTTTTCCATGCCGCCCGGCGTATCGAACCAGATCAGTTCAATGGGTCCGTATTCCGTGCAGAGCTCCGTCACCTGCGGCAGGCATTTTTTATAAAAGTAGTCGTCGAACGTGGCGAGTTTCCCGTTTTCATCCACCGCCGGTCCCTTGCGCCCGCCGGGGAACGTCCAGTCCTGGCTGTGGGAATAGTAGAAGCCAAAGCCCAGACCGGCTTCGCGGCAGGCAGCGGAAAGCTCCTTCATCGGATCGGTTTTCCAGGGCGTGGAATCGACAATGTTAAAATCGCAGGCTTTGGAGTGATACATGGCAAAGCCGTCATGGTGCTTGGCCGTAATAACGATGTATTTCATTCCTGCTCTCTTCGCCAACTGCACAATGCCACGCGCGTCAAATTCCGTTGGATTGAAGGTGCCTGCCAGCTTGCTGTATTCCTCTGCAGGAATATCGGCTACTTTGGGATCCATAATCCACTCGCCGATACCGTAGTAGGTCTTGCCCTGATAGTGGTTGGCCAACTTGGAATAGAGCCCCCAATGGATAAACATGGCATAGTTACCCTCGTCGAACAGCTCGCCCCGCCCGGCATTTTCCGCCCGCAGCTTGACGGTGGTTTCGCCCCACATCTCATCCATGTTCTCGGCGCATACGCTACCTGTCAGCAATGCACCCAGCAATATCCTAAACAAACCCTTCATCCTATGCATCCTTTACTGACTTCGACTCAAAGAGTCTTACTGATACAAAATCAGCCGTCTCAAGCGAAACGGCGCCGTTTACATAAATTCGGGCACCCCGAAGTTTCGGGGTGCCCGGTTTTCTAAACCCGGTTATTCACTCAGCTTGAAAAACAGCTGGGCTTCACTGCCGACCGCATTGGTCACCGGCGATGCTGCGCTCGGTATAGCCACGCCCCACCCGCTTGCGTTCTGCAGGTTGGCATTGGTCAACACGTCGTAGGTCGCAGTGCCTTCCCAGGAAAAGACCAGATTTCCGCCCGAAACACCCATGGCGATATCAGGAACTCCGCCCGCTTTCACATTAATGCTTAAGTCAGCCAGGAACAGGTTCCAACGCTGAGCATTGGAAGAAGGAATGCTACCCGTATCGGCCGATGTCACGTAGAGCGGGTTGCCCTCGATCAGAACATTATTAATGGCATACTGTGTTTGATTGAACCGGGTGGCAAACAGATTGCCTGCCCCTTCGCCTATGACAACCTGGTGGCCATAGCTACTGTTCGTCTCCCTGTAGGTAACCCCAGTGAACCGGTTCAGCGATGCGGCAGCTGAGCCCGCGCTCGCACTAACGCTTAGGTTCTGCACGGTTAGTGCCAGGGTTTCCCCGGCCTGCATCACTCCATCTGCAACTGACCAGCCATTTGCATTGAGGGTCACGGCAACATCATTCGTGCCGATGACCGCGGAACCATTATAAGCATTCTTATCTGTATCTGTGCCTTTAAACTCGGTACTGGCTACGCTGCCATTAAAGGCTTCGACCAACACGTCGAAGGTCAGTGTGTCATTGACAGAGTCCCCATCAATGTCAGCTCCGGCATAGGTCACGGTATAGACATAATCATTGCCGTTCGCAACACCCTCAACGGTTAGGTTACTGGTGCTTCCGCCAACATTCAGCGTATTGTTGGACAGCGCTGTATTAAGATCCAGGAAGGATATATTCACTCCTTCCGACTCAACCCAAATGCTTACCGTAGCCGGATCGCTGTCACGCACGCCATCGTTGACCGTGAACGTGAAACTGTCAGCGCCTTCAAAACCCTCATCCGGCGTGTAGGTCAGATTGGGTGCCGTGCCGCTCAGCGAACCGTTGGCCGGTGATCCTGCAGTATACGTCAAATTGCTGCCCTCCGGATCGGTGCCGGTCAGCGTAATCAACACATTCGTTCCTGCGTCAGTGATCACTTGTTGCGAATTTGCGGTAGGCACATAGTTTGTCACCGCAATCGAAATGGTGGCCGGATCGCTGAAAGCCAGACCATCCCAAACCTTGAACGTAAAGCTGTCAGCGCCTTCATAGCCCGGAGTCGGGGTGTAGGTCCAAATATTGGATCCACCATCCAACAGACCGTACATGGGCAATGAAAGTACGGTAAAGCTCAGGTTGCTAGGACCATTATCCGGATCGGATCCTGTCAGCGTGATGTCCAATAAGGATTCAGGAAAAACGTCCAAACTTTGTGCATTGGCGATGGGTAGCTCATTCGTCACAGCAATCGAAACGGTGGCCGGCTCACTGTTGCTTATTCCGTCGTTGACGGTGAACGTAAAGCTGTCGATTCCAATATATCCACCCGCCGGGGTGTAGGTCAGATCCGGAGCCGTACCGGTCAGCGAACCAATGAGCAGCGTGTCATCCACCGCATAGGTCAGGTTGCTTGGGCCATCCGTATCGGTGCCGGTCAGCGTGATGTCTTTTGCGGTGTCGGGCTGCGTTTGTACATCCTGTGCAACGGCGACAGGTGCGTCGTTCGGCGCCACAACAATCGATACCGTCGCCGTCGCGCTGGTAAGCTCACCATCATAGACCGTGAAGCTAAAGCTGTCATCGCCTTCAAAACCCGCATTCGGGGTGTAGATGACGTCCGGTATTGAGGTGACGTCCAGCGCACCGTTGGTCGGCAGCGAGGTCACGTTATACGTCAGGTTGCTTCCCTCCGGATCGGAACCGGTCAGCGTAATATCCCACGCGGTGTCTGGATACACCTTAACACTTTGCGAATCGGCGGTGGGAACCGCATTCCCGAGTGCTTCCAGCGATACCGAATTGATTCTTTTATTACCCTGGTCGTCCTGGCCATACGCAACAAAATGATAGGTCTTGCTGAAATCAAATACGGCAAGGTTTCCATTCGTTTGTGCTACACCGCCGACTGTCCACGACCAATCGGCGCCACCGAAACCATCGTTCTCAAACCGTATAATCACTTCGGTATCTGTACTCAGAGGTAAGGCGGTCCGAACATGAAGGTTCGAAGAAGACACCCCATCTGTGGTCGAGAGGATTCCATCTTTAGTGGTCGCACCAAAGCCATACGTAGAAGCGGTTGTAAACGGATTATACCCGCTATACGTGCTGAAATCCGTATCGTCACTGATCAGGCCGAACGCAATTTTGCTTTGGCCAGTATTAAGGCTGTTATAGTAGTTCACAGTCAGCTCGAAGCCATCAGATGACTGAAAGCCATCCTCCGTATAGGCAATGACACGATTCAGATAATGGGTATTGGCGGTTGTGACAAACTGCAAGACGCCCGTGTCATCCCAATAGTGGTTCCCCCCACGAAGCGTTCTGCTCGTCAGCCCGCCGCCGATGCCATTCGTATTGACGCCCAACGTATCGTTATCGAAGTTGTCTTCATAGACCACCGCCGCCTGCGCGGTGCCCGCCAGCAAAACACTCGCCAGCGTCGCAATGATTCCTAACCATCTATTCCTCATGTTCCATTCCTCCATTCAGGATCTCCCGCATACACGAACCAACCGGCAAGGCACACGCCTTATTCCGATTGTCCGAAGAATATAGCCGATCTGAAAAAACTGCCTATCCTAATTTTTTAGGATGCCGGACTGTTTTTCTTTACTCCCGTCACCCTCCTCTATATCTCAGAGGCATAATCTTTTCTCAGCGACTAAGATAATGAGGATATCACTAAAAGAAAAAGGGTGGTATCGCCGGAAAAGGGTATTTTCCCTGTTTATTTCACAGTGAACGGGTTGGAAGGATTAGTCCTGCCGGATTTCGAGCTTAATGAACTGTGCGGGATCATCCGCCACATAGCGGTTGGTAACCGGCTCGTAACCATCAGCGGACGGACCGACGAGAATTTGATCCTGCATATTCGTGGAGAGAGCTGAATCCATCAGGTTCGTTGAATCAATCAACAGGTAGCTCATCCCCTGCTCGGCATAATCTGATCGGCGGCTGTGGATATACTCGAACCAGTTTGTTCCGCCGTCCAGAAGGGTTCTAGCCGACTCTCTGGAACCGGCATCAGAATTGGTGGGATTCATACCCAGCGCATATTCCGTTAGATTGTCGTAGCCGTCGTTCTCTGCATCGGCAGCGCCCATTGCATCGTCGCCGGTCAAGCCGTAGTTGGAAACCCATGCGGAATAGCTTCCAGGTGCGGGCAGCAGTTCCAGCGACATATGCTGTATCGCTTTTCCATTCCCATCGTCATCCTGGCCATAGACCGCGACTCGATAGCTTTTAGTCAGATCGAATCCGGATAGGATCACACCGGAAGCCTCCGTGATGCCGTTGATCGAATAGCTCCATGCGCCACCAGGTCCGATCTCGATAACCACCACATTGGATTCATAGGTTTCAAAGAGATCGGCTTCACCAAACTGGACATGGTCTCCGGAAATATCCAGATTTGTAACCGACGCCCCATCAGTAAAGTTCAGACCCTGCATCGATCCATCGCCATTGGCGACCACGTTCACACCCAGGCTGTAGCCCCCCGTCTCCACCCGGAAAGGGTTGTATCCGGAATAGGTTGAGAGATCGGTATCAGTACTGATCAATCCGAAGGACAGGTTATGCGACAGATCCCCGGAAATATTGCCCGTTGTATAGCCGACCGTAAGCTTGAATCCTCCGGCCGACCGGTAGGAATTGGTCGAATAGACCAGCGCCCTTCTGGAGTAGAGCGCATCATGGTTGTCATAGACCAAATTGCTGCTCGTTGTGCTTTGCGACCAGTCGGCATTGGCGATCGCTCTGGTTGTCCAAGGCAGTAATGTCCGATCAATCATCGTGGAGAAGGACCATACTGCACCGGTAACCACAGAGCTGTCGGCCAACACGGTATCGACGCGCCAGTAATAGGTTGTACCGCCCTCAACCACCTTAAAGTCAGACAACGAGACGATATTTTCCGGCACGACTTTCTCGGTTAGATACTCAAGTGAGTTTGAATCCGTACCGAAGTAGACCTTTGCACTCACACCACCGAGCCCAATCAAATACATCAAATCGGTATCGAGAACAACATACTGCCCATCCACACGCGGCACCGGCATGGATGCCTGCTCATCCTGACGTCCGGGAATCCAGTATACTGTATCTCCATACTCGTAGGCTCCGATATCGGGTGCTACTCCAATATAACCGGCCGTCACATCAATAGTCTCTAGGAGCGTAGTATTTGTTAGATTACCAAAACCGGCGATCGATTCTCTTGTCAGGCTTACCGGTGTTCCCTGATCGATCAGATACTCCGTACCGTTGGTATCTGTCGATCCAGCCCGCGGCCTGAAGTCGTGGTTATCCGGGTCACACAGGATATGCCTCATCGTGGTTGGGTTTTCAGAACCCGCAAAGTTGTGAGACTCAATGCCTACAGGAAGGCCGCCGCCATCATTGAACAGGTCCACTCCATTATTTCGACTGATTGTATTAGCGTTTCCACCATTGCCGTTGCCGATGGAAATCCCGGACCAGTTGTAGATGGCCGTGTTATTATAATTCTCGTGGTAATCCCCTTTAAGATGGGCTCCATCCGCTACCGCAACCGTCTTTTTGCGATTAGCCATAAGAACGTTCCGGTAAAAGCCCGCATGCACGCCTCTCAGGGGTGAATTGGCACCATCCCACCGGAAGTCACGCTGCCAGTTGTCGAGCAACCAGTTATTGCGGGCAACACATCCAACGACTTGCTCTGACGGAGTTTGAAAGGTCGCCCCGTCCTGTTCCCTTCTGGCGCAATCGGTGTGATAGTTAAACTCATACGTGGTCGGTCGCCCTTCGAATTCATCGTACAGGGTGGTAATAATACCCTGACCGCTTCCTGCAGTTAAAAGGGTGTTTCGCCGATACATTAGATCGCGTGCCTCAGTGATGGCGATGGCCGCCTGAGTCTGGGTAAAAGGCACATCGGGATCTCCCTTATCCGGAGACACACAGGCATAATCAATTTCCTTAAAGAGATTATTATCGATCCGCATGTTGTCCATGAAATCGCCCCAAAGCGCAGCTCCGTCCGCGTGCTCAAACTTACAATTATAAATCGTTACATCTTCACAGAAGTCGCTTTCATTGCCCTCAAAATGGGCCGTCTCCGGCCGCACCACATCGCCAAGTGAGCGTCGGGAAGAAACATGGTATTTAGAATCACTGTTCTGAATCGTGATATGATCGGAAGAATTGAAATAATACGTCGTCGCGAAAAAATCGATGCCATCAATCACAACATGCTTCGTATTCGCATCCCCCGTCACGGCGTAGGCATTGGTGCCCTTGGCATATATCTGATGTCCGGCCGGATTCTGACCATCCTCCGCCCAGAAATAGAGCGTATCGCTGGATTCATCATACGACCATTCCTGGGCAGCATCCAACAACACCCGGTCGGCATTATTGAGGCCGCCTTCAAAGAAATAATCGTCCGAGGTTTTATACGTGCTGACCGGATCATAGTTAAACGAGTTCGTGCCTGCTGTATGGTTTTTTACCAGCCGCGCATACGTTATGTGATTTCCTAAAGTCATCACGGCCACGCAACCGCTGTAGGAAATGCCGGTTCCTGCCAACGCGGCGTCGATGACCGTACCATTGCTTGATCCCGGATCCTGTGCGAGGTCAGCGCCCTTCCAGCAGCTATCCGAAAACACAAGGGCATTGGGATAACGTGCGAGCGTCATCATCTCACCATCGACGAACAATTGCGTCACATCATTGGTGACCGTCGTCCTGTAGATATTATTCGTGTCCACCGTCCAGCTGCTAGTGATAGCAACCGTGCCGTCCAGTGCAACCGTTTCGTTGCTATAATTAATCAGCGTAATGGGATGGTTAGAGGAACCGGCCACCCCCGCCAAATCAATCGTCTCGTGATACGTACCCGCACGAATATAACAGGTGTCTCCGGCCCCCATCAAATCAACCGCATGCTGAATCGTGGCAAAGGGTTCTGCCAGCGTGCCGGTATTCGCATCGCTACCGGCGAGGGAGACATAATAATCATGTGCCAAGGAAGTCACCGACAGCAGGCATCCCATTAATACACACCCAGTCTTCCTCATTCTCATCCACTCCTTTTTCGGGCGTTATATAACAACCGGTCTACGATCTTCGGATTCGTATAACGCTTAAATAGCCATACGGTAGCGGGTGGCTTCCAAACGTACGGCAAAAAGGCGGTTATCTCATAAACCGCCGGCCGAAAAACAGAACACCGACACCAAAGATAACCCTCACTCTTTACGTCGAGGGTTCTGAAACTACCGTAACGCCGGAGTCCAGATAGTTGACACCGGATCTTGCCGGCAGTACTCCGATTTTCCTCTCCGCAAATTATCCGGGGAAACCAGAGTTTCCCCGGACATACCTCATGGTCGATACCCCTTATTCGACATAAGCGCGCATGAACAATGCATCTTCGGTAATGAGATTCGTTACAGAAACGTCGCCGCCCGTGCCTGTAACACCGGTAATGATATTGCTCCATGTACCGATAACGAGATCATCCGTTGCCTGCACGCCGTAGGACGAGCCAACCAAAGTCGGCCAGGACAGTGCCATGGCAGTACCGCCGGATACCACGCCCATGGAAATGTCGCCAACGGAAGTCGCCGCCCCCTCCAGAATCAAGAAATCAAAGTTTACATACTGGATACCCCAGGCCTCAGCACCGTTTCCTGCAGCCCTTCGGTCTCCTGTAACATATAGCGTTTCAGTGGGATCAATGGACTCATTTCCATTAGGTCCGGTCCAGGTCCGACCAACCCGATTGCTGAGGCCCACGTCTCCGACGACATATCCATGATTGAAACCGCTGTTTTCCCGGTACCGGAACAAGTTAAACCCTTCGAAGTTCATGGTTCCCGCACTCGAAGACATGTCCGTTACCGTAAAGATGAGCGTTTCGCCATCCGCCATATTTCCGCCAACAGTCCACTCACCGGATGGTGCTGTAACCGCTGCAGCATCGGTGCTGATCGAAGTCACCGTTCCGGACGTGGTCGTCGTATGGGTCGTGAGGTAATGATCGACCACCGAGTTGCTGACCGCCATCACATTGACACTGAACGAGAGTGTATCGTTGGTTGTATCGCCATCATAATCTTCACCGGTATAGACCACCGAATAAACATAACCATTGTTCGTGGCAACACCCGTCACAGTCAAGCCGCCTGTACCGCCATTCACCTTAAGTGTATTTCCTGCCAATGCTGTGCTTAGAGATGTGAATGACAAATGCGTGCCTTCTGCCTGAACCGTTATGGATACCGTGGCTGGTTCACTGGTTTTTTCACCGTCGGAAACGGTGTATGTAAAACTGTCATCGCCAGCAAAACCGTTCGTCGGCGTGTAGATGAGATCCGGAATCGAAACGTTTGTCGTCAGCGTACCATTCACCGGTTGCGAAACCAGATGATAGAACAGGTTGGTCGTTCCATTCAGATCCGATCCGGATAACGTAATCTCAACAGGCGTTCCAAATGGTGTCGTCTTTCTGATCGCATCAGCAACGGGAGTATAGTTAGTCACAGAAATCGACACCGTGCCCAGAGCACTCTCATCGTGCCCGTCGTTGACAGTGAAGGTAAAGCTGTCGGGCCCTGCATATCCGCTGGTCGGGGTATAGATGAGACTCGGAGCCGTTCCGGTCAGCATGCCGTTAGCCGGCATATCCACCACGGTATAATCCAGACTGATAATCCCCTCCGGATCGGAAGCAGTCAGCGTAATATCCAATGGAGTTTCGGGCAGCGTGCTTACACTTTGTGCCGTGGCGGCGGGAAGCAGATTCGTTACCGAATAACTATAGGAATCAAATAGGCTGCTCACCTCCGCATCGGTCAAGACGGAATCATAGAGGCGCACTTCATCCATAAGCCCCCGGTAAGGCCGAGCCGAAATACCTCCGCCTATGGTGGCATCGGCAATGCCCGCCATATTACGGGGCTTTCCCGATCCGGATGCGAACAACCCGCCGTTCAGATAGATTTTCATTACGCCGTTGGTTACGTCTTTGGAAAATACCCAGTGATTCCAATATCCTTTGAAGGCGGAATTGGTGTTTTGCTTTTTCTGAAGACGGTCAGAATTGCTACCGGTGTTTCCCGCATCAAAAACCACATCTTTAGTCGTGTGCGGCAGATTCACTGCAACGGTTTTATTGCTGGAGCCATCCTGTGCATAAAAGGAAAATCCATTGTCCGGTTGCATTCCATTACCAAACACCCACATCGAGAGTGTAAGCTCATTCGTGATGGTCCCGAACGCTCCGGATGGAATCGTCATATAGTTCGTGTTTGCAAAATTCAGCGCGCTGCCGGAGACGGCATTGTTGGTCCACTCCGTTTCCAAAAGCATCGTTCCGTCATATCCGCTGATCGAATCGACTGCTGAGGTGCCGCTTCCGTCGTCAAATTTCCACTCGGCCACCAGGGTTGCCTGCCCGGTTGCAGCCAGCAGCACACCCGTCAGAACCGTTCCTATTCCTAACCATCTCTTCCTCATCTTCTATTCCCCATTTATGATTTTCCACATGCATGAACTAACCGGCCAGCCACACACCTTGCTCCGATTGTCCAAAAAAAATAACCGATCTGAAAAGCTGCCTGTCTTTTTCTGGCAGCCGCACCGGTTTTCTTTTCATCCATCGCCAACATCCATACCCGGTGGCACAAACCTTTATTTCAGCGACTATGGGAATGACGCTATCACTAAAGGAAATAAGGCGGTATCGCCGGAAAAGGGTATTTTCAACAGAAGGCTTATCGCGGATACTCCACAACCGAATTTCTGTGCATCGAGTCAGTGCATTTGTTGTGCAGCTAACTGATGTAAACTTCCAGAGATTGGAAAGTTCCAATGTTTGAAAAAAATCAGATTGCGCCGCAATAAAGTATAGCAAGCGCTACTACTTTGCGGCACAGCCAAATGGATGGAATGCGCGACTGCGCCGAACAACTATTCTTCGCAATAGACCTGGAAATACTGCTGATCCTCAGCGGGGGTGTTCGTAATGACAAGCACACCGTCCATACCAGCAACATTTGTGGCAACGTTGACCCATGGCCCAGTAACGAGGTTCGTGGTCGCTTTCACGCCATAGGATGATCCGGATTCAGCCTGCCAGCTCAGCACCACATTTGTTCCGCCTGACAAAGCCCCAATGCCAAAGTCGACAATCCCCTGTGGCACAGGACTCATGGTGCCGGTCAGCACAATATCGTCCAGGCCAAACGCGGTCTTTCCAAACGTGTTCACCCGGGAACCTGTCAGCTCCCAGACAAATTCGACCACGGTGTCGCTGAGGCTGGCCAGCCCCGTCAGCGCAATGTTGCCGGATGCCGAGGCCGGGCTTTGATAGTTGGCCCCGCCAGTGTGGGTAAAGCCGCCCGAAGCCATGTTGTTGGTGACGCCTTCCACAATGGTGTAGAAATCCCATTCAACGGTTGTATTGCCCGTCAAGGTGCAGCGGTACGATGTATCGAAGGTCATGTTCGTGAGGTCCACGGCAACCGTATCGCCAATCGCCAAGCTGAAGGAAGCAGGCGAACTGCCGCTGCGGTCGTTGACCGCGGCCTCGACGGAACCGCCGCCCAGATCCGTGAAGCGTCCGTAGTCCGTAGCCTGCGTTCCATCATACAGCTCCAGATCGCCCGCCGCGACCCCGGCACCGAACGTATTCACGTCGGGCGCGGTGTAGACGATATTGTTGGTTGCTCCCGAGATATTGGCCCGGGTTTCGAACGTATACGCAATCGTTTTCAACCCCTCGGTAATAACTTCGATCGAAACCGTTGCGACGGCACTGGTCGCTATCCCGTCGTACGCGGTGAACGCAAACGAGTCGGAACCGGTATATCCCGCGTCCGGGGCATAGATCAGGTTCGGGGCGTCTCCGCTCAATGATCCCCGGGTCGGCCCGGAGGTTACCGTATAGACCAGGTCGTCGCCAAACTGGTCATCCGTTGCAGTCAGCGTGATGGCCAGCGGGGTATCCGCCTCCGCAAAGAGGTTTTGGCCGACGGGACTCGGCGCATAGTTCACCTCGGCCAACCACGCGTCCATATTCGGAGCCGGGAAGATCTCCCTCAGCTCAGCCTCGGTGTAGTCAATTCTGTCGTCCAGTATCACCCACACCATGTTGGACGCCGCTTCCGGATCACCCCCTGGATTGGAAACTTCTGCATCAAACAGCGCGCCGGCATCCACCGGCGGACATGAGTTCGTATCGGTCAACAGAGCCGCAATACCCTCATCGCCCAGAACAGGAGCCCCCTCAACCTGCGTTGTGGAGTTGTCCCGATAGACGACATTCACCGGATTGCGCTTGCGCCACGTCAGCTTGGAATAATTATGATGAGCAATAACCCCGTGCGTTCCGTTATCCGAATAGACCGCTCCGGGGGCCAGCTTCGAACCCGGCCCCATGTAGTTAAACAGCGTGTTATAGGAGATCACCTGCTTTACCGGCGCCGGATATCCCTGCGTATTCACATAATACGCGCCGACATCATGCGATGACAGATAGCCGAAATATTGCACGTGGTTGTAGCGGACATCCGATTCCCGCCCGAACCGGCCGATACCAAATCCCCTCTGGCCGCCATCAAACCCTGAATTACCAACCTTTTGAATCACATTGCGAAGCGCATGATTCCGTTCCCCCCAAAGCTGCACACCGCTTGTCCTGCGCCCGATCCAGCCGATATCTTCAATCAAACATTGCTCGAGGATGTTGTCCGAACCTTCCATCCGAACACCGCCGCCCCAACTGTGAGCTATGTAATTGCGCCAGAGACGATTGGTCTGCCCCGACACATAGACACCGCATGAAGCAGCAAGCCGTCCGCCGTAATCGGTTTCCCCAAGAGGCGACCACGGGGCCATATAGAGGATCTCGCAATGATTCACCTCACAACCGACGGCATCATCCAGCCGGACCGATGCGGCCTGAAAACGCAATCCTTCCACAACAACGTCTGTCCGGTTGCGAAGATCGAGCCCCCACAAACGGTGCCTCACCTCAACCACCGCATTCGATTCTGCGACTTCCGCCGGCGGATAAAAGTAGAGCAGCTCGTCTTCCGCGCTCCAGTACCACTCCTCCACAGCATCCAGTACGTTCAGGCAGTTGATGATATACCCGCTGCCGGAACCAAACCGGGTGGTATTCCTTCTGTTCCACTGACGGTGACCATACGCAAAGACCTCCAGCACCCCGTTGGTCGATCCTTTAATGGTTCCGGAACAGGCCGTGTACGGATTTTTGCCGTGCCTGCCCGTGTAAACGGCACCTTTGAAAAAGTTCGTCGGATAATCCGTAGTAGCAGGAAAGTCCACTATGCTGCGATCCGGTGTCGGCGGCATGATAATTTCCGACGAGAGATAGTTGTTTTTGTCCGTTGAAAGCAGCGTTGACTCTTCACCCATATCCGGGAAACGCGCCAACCTCATCCGCTTACCACCCACGAAGATCTGCCACACCTGCTCCGGTGCGGGAAGAGTCTTAATGTCCCCCTCATAATCGCTCCACGAATTCGTAACGATGTCACAGCCA
The DNA here is from genome assembly GCA_029432775.1 of Pontiellaceae bacterium B12227. Lineage (GTDB taxonomy): Bacteria > Verrucomicrobiota > Kiritimatiellia > Kiritimatiellales > Pontiellaceae > Pontiella. Next base: position 36,809 of record JAROAZ010000034.1, read on the forward strand.
TTGATCTCCACATCATCCTCTTCAAAGGGCCCGATATAGATATCATCCACCTGCGGTGCAATCACCTCACGGTAAACACCCTCGCGGATAATGCAGGCATCTCCGGGAGTGATTTCCGCCATGGCTTTGGCAATGGTTTTGTATGGTTGATCAAACGATCCCGTGCCGGTCGTATCATCCCCATCCGCCACCGACACATAAAGCTCAGCCGCAGCGGCTCCCGCCAGCAGCATGCAAACGCCGAATATATAAAGCACCCTCCTCACTTTTTCGTTACTCTTGCCTAATTTTAAGTTGCATGAATTTTTCCGGATCATCCGTCAAATAGCGATTCGTGACCGGCTCATAATCACCGACTACCGGGCCAATATGGATTTGATCCTGTGCATTTGTAGAAAGAACCGAACCCAACAGATTCGTGGAACCGATCAACAGGTATGACAAGCCCTGCGCGGCATAGTCCAAGCGCCGACCGTGGACATACTCAAACCAGTTTGTGCCGCCCTCGACCGAAATTCCAACGGATTCCCTGGAGCCGGCATCCGCATTGGTCGGATTCATGCCGAGGGCATATTCGGCCAGATTGTCATATCCGTCGCCGATGCCCCCGTTCTCCACATCAGCAGAGGCCAGCGCATCGTCGCCGGTTAAGCCGAAGCTGGCGGCCCAGGAGGAGTAGCCCGACTCGGGCAATAGTTTCAGTGCTACGGAATGAATGATTTTAGTCCGCTCATTGTCCTGCCCATAGGCGGCAAAATGAAAGCTTCTGCTAAAGTCAAAGGTTGCTATATTGCCCGAACCTTTTTCCACACCGGCGACCGAATAACTCCAGTCCGCCCCCCCTCCACCATCGGATTCGACACGAATTACCACAGGCCGATCGGTCCCCGCACCGATTGCGGCGCTATCCAAAGAGGTCTTCGTTAATCCATCGGCAAAGTTGAGGCCCACGTTAAAGCTTCCCTCGGCAATGAGATTCACCCCGATACTGTATACGTTGCTTAACTCCACAAACGGGTTGCTGTTGACCGAGTGGCTACCCGCATCCTCCAGCAGACCGAAGCCAAACAGATTTCTTCCATACGTACCGACATTGCTGCACGTATAGTGAACCGTCAGTTCGAATCCACCGGCCGACTGATAAGCGTTCGTGGAATACAAGAGGGATGCATCCTGATAGTTCCCGCCCGCCGAGAAAGTTGCATCGCCGTTATCCGACCAACTGGAGGGGCTGGAAAGCGTCTTACTGGTTGCCCCGCCGCCGACACCACCCGGGTTTACGTCCAGCCCGTCATGATCAAAGCGATCCCAATAGATGAGCGAGGTGACCTCAATCTCAACCGCAACCACGGTGCTCGTGAGACTGCCGTCAGCAACCTCGAACGTAAAACTGTCATATCCGGCATACCCATTCGATGGCGTGTAGACCAGGTCTGGAGCGATTCCCGACAGCGTGCCGTTGAGCGGCGAAGCAACCACCGCAAACGTCAGGTTCGTTGTGCCATCGGGATCGTTGCCCGGCAGCCCGATTGCAATTGGGGTTTCCACCCGGGTGGCCACACTAATCGGTTCAGCAACCGGCGCATCGTTTACTGGATCGACCATGATGGAAACGGTGGCTTCTTTGCTACCTGCAAAACCGTCATTCACCGTAAAGCTGAAGGAGTCGGCTCCGTGATAGTTTGTGTTCGGCGTGTAGATCAGGGCCGGCGCGGTTCCGCTCAGCGTGCCGTTGGCCGGCTGTGATTTCACTGTGTAGATGAGGTTGGTGCCGCCACTGGGATCCGAACCGGTCAAGGTGATCCTAACGGACGTGTCTTCGTCCAGCGTTACCGACTGTGCATCGGCAACCGGCTCGGATTCGGTGCGTGAAAATGCGCTGAAGACCGCTTCTGCCAGAGCGTTGTTATTCCCCGAGCAAAGCGCCATGCCCATCTCAACCTTTTCGGCCATACCCGTCAGAGTGACCTGTGCGATATCAGTCCAGTTCTGCCCGTCCGGGGAACAGGTTCCAGTGAAGGTATCCCCGCAGCGCGCCAGCTTTGCGTAGGGGCCATAGGATGAATCCAGTGTGCCCGCCGTCTGCAACGTGCCGTTCGTTGCCGACCGGTAAACCATCTGCATTTGTCCTGCCGGATCCCGAACCACCGCAACCGTCCGTGCGCCTGACACGAGGACCGTGCCGTTGCTGTAGCCGGCAATGTATTCGTCGTAGGAGGCAAGCTCATTTCGCTCGCGAAACATGACTCCCGCCCTGGCTTCGGCGTGAGTGTTGTCGAGAGAATTGATGCAGACCGCGACCTCCCCGTTTCCATAATGGAGGTCGGAGAGATAGAAAAAGTTGTCCCCGGTACCAGAGATATTTCCGCCGCCCTGCAGCGTGTAGGTATCATCGGTGCTGGAAAACCCGCCGCCCGCCAGAGCCGGACTGCCGATATCGTTTTTCCACAAAATCCGGGCCAGGTTGGAAGCGCCGGAATCCGGATCCAGATCGAGGAAGAGATCGCAGTGCTCGAAACTTCGGGAGTAGATTTTACCATCCCTGATGGCATCGCCGAGGGGCGCGCCCAACGGCCGCTGGAACTGGTCGTAGTAGTCCGTCAGCCACTGCCATTGAGGATCCGTGGCGTCTACGGTCTGCTGGTGGTAAAAATAGGCATATTCCTCGGCATAGGCCAGATAGACACCCAGAACAAAATCAACAGCATCTTCCATCTCACGCTCATTCGCTTTGCCGCTTGTCGGGTTCCTGAGCATCGTCAGCTTTTTGTTTTTTCCGGTCTCACTGGCAAGTGCAATCGCATAGGCGATGGCTTCATCGCTCCCGCCTTCCGTCCAACCTTCCCGGTAGGTTCCATCTAGATAAGGAAGCCGGGATCGGTTTCCTCCGTTGTTGTTCATCATGAACTTGGTATCGGGGCTGTTCGTGTAGATACCCGCAAGCATATACGACGGGACACCTGTTTTATCGACGAACGTGCCGTCTATGTTGGAAGGCTGGAAAGGCGTCCCGTTGACTGCGGTTCCCGGTTCAAGCCCCATCATCTTCAGACAAACCCCAACCCACCAGTCCAGCAAATCCGGGTTGCCCTGATTATAGGTCGGCAGTCCATCCCGAATTGTAAAGTAAGGATTAATATACTCGTCGTAATGATCATCAATCGAGTCATCGACATTGTTGTGGCCGAAATAGATCCGCGAGTTCCAGTAGTAGACGGTTTTGATATCCGGATTCACGGCTTTCAGGGATGCTGCTTTGTCGTGATACCCGTCGATGCCGCCATTAGCCTTTTCAAACACGACAAAGTCATAGCGGTTGGCAATCTTTTCGCTCTCCTCGGTGGTAAAGGAATTGCTTCCCTTGCGGATTAGCATGGTTCTCGGTATTAGATTCCAGGAAAACTCAGGAAACGCATTGGCGAGTTTGTTGCTCGTCGTCGGCTCATAAGGAGCCGGCCCATAACTGTGTCCGTCTTTTATATCCGCGAACGGATGCTCCGCATCTTCTGCGGTTAACGCCGGGTTTCTTACAACGAAACTGAAGTTGACCTGCTCAACAGCCCACTGCCTTGCTCCCGTATTACTGCCCGCCCCCGTGACGGAAAATGACTCACCGCTAAGTCCATACGTCGCGGTGGACTGCTGGAAGCTTGCCGAAGGCAGGTTCGTTCCTGTCCCGAAAATGATCTTATGGCTGTGGCCACCATTGGTTTCGCGTACCAATAGGGTATCAAACGAATTTTCCAGCACGAACCCGGCCGTTGAAAGATTCGTCCCGTTCACCATAAAGTCCTGCTGGCTCATTCGGATCGACTGGCCGTCATCGATATCATAATCGCCCCCAACACCCCAGCGATTGTCAATGTCCGTGGGATCGGAAACGGCACCGAGCGATGTGACGCTTGAAGCGTTTTCCTCCGAGCTATAGAGATAGTCTGCACCGCTGAACGCATCGACCACCACGCTGAATTGCAGCGTTTCCGCCTCGGCACTGCCGAGCAGGCTGTTTCCGCTCCAGGAAATTTGATAAATCCAGTTCGATCCCGTATCCACCCGCGTGCAGGAAAGATCGGGCGAACCAAGATCGACGCTGCGGTACCCGTTGGCCAGCACCAGATCCGAGTCGCTCGCCGATCCCGTTCCGGCCCGTGGCCGTAAGGTCATCCAGAAATGGCTGTTCCGGCCGGACGCGTTCACCGGAGCACCGTGCAGCGTCAGCTTGTCGATCGTGGCCAGCGTACCGGACGTATTGCTCGTTCCCCTGCCCCAGGCATAGATGCGGAATTCCGTGGGGGCGGCAATCTCTTCCAACATTGTGCCCGAAAGGTCCACGCTCACAACATCGTAGGCACCGATCAGGCCGGTCACGTTGGTGATGATAGCCGCACTTCCAATCGGGACGCCCGAAGCATCCGTCACGGCATACTCATCCACCGACGAGCCCGCCTCCTTGGCCGCCTTGAACCGAACATGGCTCAGGCGAAATGCGGAACCGACGTCGGGCGTCACGGTAAATGTGATATAGTCGTTGCCGGCAACTGCATCCGCAAAGAAAGAGGTGCTCGCATAATCTACGCCGATGCCGACGGCTCCAGGCGTTGCAGTGCTTCCGAAAGAAGCCCCATCGCCATCCAGCCCGGAGTTATCGCCATACGCGATACCGAAGGCAATCGCCATCGGCGATGTCAGCTGGCTTGCCGTCATTTTGTCGGCGATAACCGTCGCAGCGCTTTGATTGGTCGCATCCGCATCAAAATCATAACCGACCAGGACGGTGCTTCCGGGCGTCAGCGAACCATGCACCACCACCTTGTCGAAGGCTGTAACCGAATTGGTGCCCGACTCATTGCCATAGATGTAGAGGCGGAAGGTGATCCCCCCGTCCAGCCCTTGGAAGCTTGAAGCGGACAAATCAACGACAACATTATTGGAGGAACTGTTCCATGTGCCCACATCCGTTGTCTGCCCGGTGGCAATTTCGGAGCCGGGAAAATACCCGTCTACAGAGGAAAAGAGCGCCCATCGGTCCGCCGAATCACTCAACGTTTCAACAAAAGTTCGAAATGTCAGGTGGCTCAGGTGCAGCTCATAGCCGTCATCCGGTGTGACGGAAAACGACACGTATTCCTGAGCAATAACCGCGGATTTCAGGTTGGTGGCGATGCTCCCGTCGGCAAAGAAATTTGTTCCCGCACCGCCGAATGCGAACAGATTCATTGTTCCAAAGGCATTGCCTTCCGCATCCAGGCCATCTGCGGGAGCAAAGGTGGTCTCATACCGGTTAATCATACCGTCGGCCGCATTGAAATCGGAGGCGGTCACATTAGTCCCTACGACGGTTGCCGACCGGGTGCCGACACCGGCTCCCGTATCAAAATCATAACCCGCAAGAATCTCCGCCTGAGCAATGGACCCCAGCCCCAGCAAACACGCACATAAAACAATGGAATTCCTCTTCACCGGCACACCTCTTAATTAACCACGTTAATCTATCATGCGTGCACAAGCCCAACTATCGCCGGAAAAGGGTATTTTCCAACGGTTGGAATTTTCCAATCATTGGAAAATTCCAATGACTGGAACCAGTCTTTCAGGATCTTGAGTTTCAGGATTTCGGGTTGGCACTGCCGCCCCCCCCGCATCGGCGATGCCTTTGCGGGCGTAGCGAGCGTGCGTAAGTTTATTCAACAGCCTGAACCCGGATAAAGCGTTGTTCGGCATCCGTCGGAACAAGGTTGGTTACGGCTGAGAAGTCCGTGGAAAAATTTTCATTCGTACCAACAATACTCACGGTGTCGTTGGTCCATGTGCCCCCAACCAGCTCATCGCAAGTTTCCACGACATAGTTCAGATCGCTGCAGTTCTTGCGTTGTACATGGATAAAGGTCATGAACGTTCCTCCTGCTTCAACGAGGCCGTATTCCACGGGATAACCGGTGTCAGCATTCGTCGGATTCCCGCCAAAAGCATACTCATTCCAGTTGTTGAGAGCATCCCCATCAGGATTATCGGTCTTACCGTTATCTGTGAGAAAATCGGGATACTCATCCGCCAGCCATAAAATGTAGTCATACGCCTCCGCCTCCTCCGCGGACCCTACCTGCATCGCGAAAGCTTCTCCATCTCCGCCAACAGCTCCTCCAAGATCACCGACAAAAACCAACCCAAGCTTTTGAACGGAGGTAATATTTAGATCTGTCGGACCGCCTAACACTTCCCCCGTTGTGAGGTTCCACTCCACAATTTTAGTCTCTCCTTCCTCAATGGATTCCTGACCGTCTTGCGGGCGTACCACCCACCCAGTATGACCTTCAGCAGTCGTCACATAAGCGGACATCATAATGCCATTATAATTCGGTGGATTGGTTCCGGGATTCGTGAAATCGACCGACCAGAGCTCTCCAGGGGTAACAGTTATGCCCAAGGTGTTGGTATCTGTACCAATGCCCAGGAGACCGAAACCGCCCCCAGCATTTACAACATTCACATCCCAGCGGTATCCCGGATCACGGGGATAGTCCGTCGTGCTGGTAATGCTCCCGCTGAAAGCTACGTTATGAGGTTCCACCACCATGCTCGACCACTGAGCATCGTTCAGTACGATTTCTACTGGAGAACCCACTACAATAGCAAAAGCTTCTCCGGCTCCGCCAACAGCTCCTCCAAGATCACCAATGAAGACCAACCCAAGCTTTTGAACGGAGGTAATATTTAGATTTGTCGGACCGCCTAACACTTCCCCCGTTGTGAGATCCCACTCCAAGGTTTTTGATTCTCCTTCAAAAATTATCTCTTCATTATCGCCCAGTGGGCGAACTACCCAGCCGGTATGCCCGACAGAGGTCGTAACATATGCGGCCAACGTAACGGCATTGTAATTCGCCGCATTGGTTCCCGGATTCGTGAAATCGACCGACCAGTTATCCCCCGGGGCAACGGTAATACCCATCGCAGTGGTATCTGCCCCGATACCCAGGAGACCGTAATTAGCCCCGACATTAACCACATTCACGTCCCAGCGGTATCCGGGATCAAGCGGATAATCGGTTGTACCGACAATGGCTCCGGAAAAGTATTGGTTATGGGGTTCCACCACCATGCTCGACCACTGCGCATCGTTCAACTCGACGGGAGCCGCTGTAACGGATATGGCCAGCAACGATACCGGCAGAAGCATGAGTAATCTTTTCGTCCCCCAAATGGTCTGGTCTCCATTTTGGTCGACAACCAACAAACCGGCGAATAATGACAGATCCTTCATACTCATCTTCATCTCCTTATCTCTATGCTTATTTTTATGAATACCGCTATTTTGTTTTGGCAATGTCAAACAAGGCGTTGCCACATGCTATAGGGATCCCCAATGACTCCCCCATGCTGTTTATAAATTATCAAATAAATGTAACGGTCTGAGCCGATTTCCAATCACTGGAAGTAAAAGTCAGCTTTGCACCTGCTGCCAAAAGGCTGAAACTTAATCCTCGTAGTATTTTTATCAAATTCTCCTCAAAAACTCTTTTCTGGCATACCTCGTCGCACCGAAGCAAATGCACGGGAACCCACTCAGTAAAGATAAAATCACACATACGGCTCAACTGGCAATACGGCCATTTGACCGTGTTCTTACGCTCCATAATTCTTAGTTTTCTCCGATGAAGTCAGGCATATTGGGGACTATACTAAGTTCCTTCACAGTCCACTCAAAACGGTACCGCCTCAAAACGGGGATACTCCTTGCGCTTGGCCTCGTGCACTGCTTAGACCTCCGAAATAAACCCGGTCGGCATACGGGCGCTGCAGAAAGAAATCAGTAAGATCAAATCAGAAATTCAGCCGCGGCCTGAACTGCTTGCGAATAGGCCGGATATCATTCCGGCCGAGCCAGTGCCCTGTATCACTAAACTTTTCGAAAATCCTACTGCCGGTTTTTTAACCACTAATCTTCATTAATTAACAATCTGGCTCATCTCTTAGTCGCTTTGTGCGAATTAGTGGTTGGCTATCGAATGTTTAAAATTTCCAGTGTACTAGTCCTGCTGAATCAGGAGCTGGATAAACTTACTGGAAGCGTCGATCCGGTAGCGGTTGGTAACGGGCGCGAAACCATCGGCAGCGGGACCTACAAACAATTGACTCGGAGCATTCGTATTTGAAACCGAACCCACCAAATCCGTTGAATCAATCAAAAGGTAGGACAAACCCAGCTCCACATAGTCCGCCCGCCGGTTATGGACGTATTCAAACCAATTCGTTCCACTCTCGGCCGAGGTGCCAACCGACTCCCCGGAGCCGGCATCCGAGTTCGTGGGGTTCATGCCGAGGGCATATTCTGCAAGGTTGTTATAACCATCACCGACACCCTGGTTTTCGATATCGGCACTGGCCAACGCATTGCTGCCGGCTAAGCCATAGCTTGCTGCCCAGATGGAATAATCTGTGTTCGCACTGATCGTCACCGTAGCCTTGAGGCTCTTGGCCAACTCATTGACCGTCTTAAAGGTAAAACTGTCCTCTCCGGAAAAGCCGGGATTGGGCGTATAGACCAGATTCGGAGCCGTGCCGGTGAGCGATCCATTGGTTGGATTGGAAAAGACCTCATAGGTAAAATTGCTGCCCCGGGGCTCAGAGCCGGAAAGCGTAATGGCGACGGACTGGTCTCCGATAATACTCAGGGTCTGCGCATCGGCGACCGGCATCCAGTCCCAGGTCAATTTGCACTCGGCGGGATCCGCTTCCACGTTCAGCCAGACATCCAAATGTTCATACGAACGCGTGAATATATACCCGTTTCTGACCGGCGGCCCCAAGGGTTCGCCGAGAGGATGGCGGAACTCTTCGATATAGGGCTTGGTGTTCCAAAGAAATTCCTCGTCTCCGAACTCCCCGGAACTTACGACCTGGAAACTGAAGTAATTATGAGGTGCCAACGTAATCAGATGATAGGCCAGCGGAAGCTGTATTCCTTCCCTGATGATATCCACCACCTCATCTGCACGGCCCTCCGCGATCATCGCTTTGGCATCGTCTCCACTTAAGACGAAATGATTCAGGCTGGCATAATTGGGGTTCACCATCAGACCCTTCATCCGCGCTTCGCGGAACATCTGCAAACTGTGGCAGATGGCATCGGCACGACTCATCGCAATCAGGCTGTCGCTATTGCCCCCCTCCCAGCCTTCCGAATAGGCGCCGTTAAAAAGGTGAAGCAGTTCGCGAGATCCACCATGACGGCTTGTTCGCAAGATGTTTCCTGTCAGCATGTCGCCTTCCGGCATGCGTTCCCGGATGCTGACATACGATTTGACGCGGTTTGACCCTGCTTCAATCTCTCCGGCGTCATTCAGCAAGGCCTGTTCGCCGCCCGTTGCCTTATCAATAAAGATGCCATCGATATTGGGATCATCGAGCCGGGCCACACACCAGTCCGACCACCACTCCCTGCATTGTGGGTGGTCATGATTATATCGGTACCACCCCCGGATGGTATCGTAGACCCGGTTCCCATCTTCATCGAGGTCGTACAGGGTCCACTCTTCCTCGTCAAAATAGGCATTCGCTGCCGTCCTGTTGTGATGAAGCCCCGCGTTCTTATAGGTCGTCGTAAAGACATCGGGATTATATTGTTTGAGCGCAGCGGCCACGGCACTCATTCCGGCCTCAACGTCAGCTTCTCCATAAAAATTTCGCCCCCCCAGAGAGATCACCGGATAGGTGGTTGCCATCAACTGGGCCACAGCGTCCGGAATCGTGTCGTTTCGATGAACGCCTGCTGACATCGGCAGCGTATCCCACGACCAGGCCGGATAGTTCACATTGGTCACCGCCGGATAGTCGCTTCGATGCTGCGGCCCCATCGGGTAATGCGAATAATCGCCCGTTTCGGTGTCGAGGAAATCCGGCAGATCCGAAACCATCAACTTAAAGGCCACCTGATTCGCCTTGACCCCGGAATTGGCCGCCGATGTGACCAGCAGCGGGTGCTCGGCGGAAAAGCCCATCTTAACTGGAAAGTTCGACTTTTGCGTCTGCAGGTCATCTCCTTCGCCGATCATCAAAATATGGTTATTGCCGGAACCTTCCGCCAGTTGCACGCCGACAAACCCTTCCATCACTCCACCCGAGGTGGATAACGACAGGTTTTCTACACTAAACCGCAATGTTTGTCCGGCATCCAGATCCTTATCGACACCAACACCCCAACCGTTACTGTCGCCGCTGACAACATCTGCGCTTCCCAACTGCGTCATTGAACCTACCGCGGCAGTCTCATCATAGGAATAGGTTGAGCCGGAAAAGCCCTCCACCCGCAGATCGAACGAAACCGTGTCGTTGACGCCATCCCCGTCAAAATCGGAACCGGCCCAGCTGGCTGAATAGATCTTCTCGTTCCCTTCTGCCGTCAAGGCATAGCTCATGTCGGGGGATGAAATATTTCGAATGCGCCGCCCCGTATTCACCTGCAGGTCCAGGGCATCTGCCCCGTTTCCCCCTGTTGCAACAAACCACAGCGCACAGGATCGTTCGGCAACATCATCAATCACCGTCAAGTTCAGGCTGTCGCCATCCATGCTGACAACACCCCCGCCCAATCCCGTAATGGTAACGTCCGCCGGATCGAAAGAACCGCTCACTGAGCTGAATGTTACCAGCTCAAGTTCATTCCCCCCCGTGTTGTAGCCCCGCAGGTCAATCTCCAGCTTTGCCCCCTCCGCAATAGAAAAATGATCCGCAACCTGAATGGTGCTGGCCGGTTTGAGATCGAAATCAAACCGCAACGTTGCATTCGACGACACCGTAAGGTCGTTCACATCAATCGCCGCATTGTTCCCATCCACTTCCAGCACACCGTTGCCTACATCGACCTCGCCATCAACCGCCAGACTTCCCGACCTCAATTCCATTGATGAACTTGAGGAGTCCCCAACCCGCAGATCTCCCGAAACTTCTACCTCGGCACCTCCAACCAATTGAATACGCCCGCCATCCAAAATAATTTCATCGCAGAGGAGCTTGCCATCGGCCACCTCAAGCAAGGCCTCATCGATGATCTGGATGGCACATGAATTGGTGGTTTCCACCACGGTGGCCACCACCGCAACATCATTGCTGCCGCTCAGAACCGCCAACTCAAAGGGAACCGTACCCGGCACGTAATTCGACGACCAGTTACCGGGCATATTCCAGTTGCCATCCACCGATCCATCCCAATTCACAACTGTTCGCTCAACCTCAACTTCAACCGACAACCTGAAATCAACATCGCCCACGCCCCATTGAGCTCTTATGCTGTTTTCGGTTGCTGAGCTTATATAAAGCGGGTTCGATGCCGGACGGACAGCCATCGTGAGGTTGTCATTGAACGTAAATCCATCCAGACTCACCCCCTCCCCGATGACCGCCTCATGGCTGTGACTGGCATTTTCATTGGCAGTTGCCGATTCGAAACCTTCAGATGAAACCGTTCCAACACTGGAGCCGGCATTCACAATCGTGAATCTGAACGTCTCCCCTAAGTTCATCCGGGTATCGCCCACGAACCATTTGCCAGCACTGACCACAACATCTGAATCGGTCGCCCCGATCGCAGCGGAAGAAGCACCCAGTCCACCATTGGATACAACAGAGTCGGAAAGGCCCTCCACCAACACATCGAACGTCAGCGTGTCACGGGCGGAATCCCCATCAAAATCGGCGCCCGTATAGATGACTGAATAAAGGGCATCATTGTTTGTGGCACCACCCGTAACCAGCAAGTTATCGGTAGATCCATTAATCGAGAGCGTGTTGCTTGTAAACGCAGGATTTAGATCCGTAAAGCTCAACGTTGTAACCGTATTCGCCTGCACAATTCCCACCAGGAACAGACCGATGACTCCTATGCTCCAACTATTCTTTATCACTTTGCCCTTGTATAAAAAATCCACGAATCTCAGTCCTGAAGCACGTCCAGTTTAATAAACTTAATGGCATCGGTAATTTCGTAACGATTGGTAACACTTTCGTAATCACTAAACACCGGACCCACGATAATCTGATCCTGCGTATTCGTCGAGGTGATTGAATTTAGCAGATTGGTTGAATCAATCAGCAGGTAGGACAACCCCTGTTCGGCATAGTCAGTCCGACGGTTATGAACATACTCGAACCAGTTCGTACCGCCAGCGACCGCGCGACCGATCGATTCCCCCGAGCCTGCATCTGCATTGGTCGGATTCATGCCGAGGGCATATTCCGCCAGATTGTCGTAGCCATCCTGATCAACGGTATCCGCATTAGCCAGCGCTTCATCGCCCTCCAGGCCGTAACTGAATGCCCAAGCGGAATAACTGCCGGGGGGAACGGCCAAAACGTTGATACCGAAATCAATGTCCTTCAAATTCCACCGCTGGGGATTGGCACTGGCCACACCGCCGATATCGGCCGAGGTAATAACCAGCGGATTACCCTCGCTCAGAAGGCCGCTAAGATTAAACGTGGAAGCATTGAATCGCGAAGCAAACAAGCCGCGCTCCCCTACTCCGACCACCACCTGGTGGCCATAGCCATTCCCGGTCTCTTTATACGAAGTACCGGTGAAGCCGGATAGCGATGCCGCATATAAACCGCCCAGGCTTGTTGAGACCGCAATGTTCCGGAGCGATATCTCCAATGTCTCTCCTGCACTCATATTTGCATTATCAACTGCCCAGCCATTTCCATTGATCGTCACAGCGGCATCCGTAGTGCCGATGGTCGCCGTGCCGCAATGAGCGTTTTTATCCGTATCAGAGTTTATAAAAGTTGTGGCGGCATCACTGCCGGACCAGGCCTCGACCAGAACGTCAAACGACAACGTATCATTGGTGCTGTCCCCGTCATAATCCGCCCCGGTGTAGGTCACGGAATACAAATAGTCATTGTTTGTGGCAACGCCCGAAATGCTGAGATTGTTTGTGCTTCCTCCGGCCTTCAGCGTGTTGCCCGATATTACTGAGTTGAGATCCGTAAAACTCAGCGTCGGCGGCACACTTGGAGGAATGACGGCCACCGAGACATCGATACTGAAGTCGACATCCTGTACCTGCCACTTATGCACATCGTGTCCCGCGGTGTTTTCCGGTGCCGATGAAATAAGGAGCGGCTCAGTGCTCGTGCAGAAATCCGACATGGTAAACGAGGGCGCATCCCAACGCCCTTCCAGCAGGTTTGTTCCCGAACCAATGACGGTCTGATGGCCATAGCTGTTCGCAATCTCGTCCAGAACCGTTCCGGTAAAGCCGGTTGCCAAACCTGTTCCTATTTCCGCTGCCGATAGCGAAACCTCAATATTCTGAACCGAGAACTCCAAGGTTTCTCCTGCATTCATATGGGTATTGTCTACCGCCCACCCCTCGGCACCCAGAACCACATCCGCATCTGCGGCTCCGATCACCGCCGTGCCGCCATTTGACGTAACATTCGCCCCGCCATCCAGCGTCGTTGTGACGACCCCATCGCTCCAGCCTTCCACCAACACCTCGAAGGTCAGCGTATCGTTGGTGCTGTCCCCGTCATAGTCCGCACCGGTATAGGTCATCGAATAGCGATAATTATTCCCGGAGGCAACGCCCGAAACACTCAGGTTGTTGGTGCTCATCCCGACCTGCAATGTATTGGAGACCAGTACGCTGTTCAAATCCGTAAAGTCCAGCGAGGTTAGCAGATCCTCTTCAAAAACCACCAGCTCCAGGGTTCCCGTCGTACTTACCCCGTTGGAGTCAGACACTTCCACCGCCCAGCTATTGACCCCGATATCCGCTGCGCCCGGCGTCCCGCTGAGCATACCATCGGCAGCAATCTCCAGCCAGGCAGAGCCGTTTACCTTGTTGTAGCTGATGGGGTCGTCATCCACATCCCACGCCCATCCGGCCACTGTCCCGTGGTAGGCGCGATCCTTTACCGCATGCCCGACCGTCAGAGCACCGGTGCTTAATCGCGGGGCATCATTGGTTCCGAATACTGTAATCATCACCGTTGCCTTACGGCTGTCCGAAGTGCCGTCGTTAACTACGAAGGCGAATACATCTTCACCTGAATAGTCCGCATCCGGTGTATACGTGAAATCGGGTGCAGTTCCGCTCAATGATCCGTGAGCCGGGCTGTTGACCACGGCATAGGTCAGCGGGTCGCCATCAATATCCGATCCCGTCAACTCAATCTCAAGGGAATGGTCTTCCATCACGGAGTAGCGGCCGGAATTCGCACGGGGACGATGATCGTTGATCGTGAACGACCAAACCTCACCCGTTACAACCGAGTTGTCGGTCAGCACACTGTCGATGCGCCAGTAGTAGATCTGGTCATTCAGCCAGCCACCCGGATTAAAGATGTTGTTCGTCTGGCTTCCCATAAAAGCCAGGCTGTTGGAAGCCATGCCAAGATAGATATTGTAAGAGCCGGACCCCAGCCCCCCGAGCCACATCAGATCGCAATCGTACAGGGCATTCGTATTGCCGTCTGCCGGAATCGGTACGGAAGCCTGCGGCAACTGACGGCCGGGGATCCAATACTCGGAAGCCCCAAGCTCGTAGGCACCGAGGTCGGGTGCCGCTCCGAGATATCCCGCCGTAACATCGATATATTCGCCGTTCACCGAACACAGGACATTGGTTCCCTGATCCACCAGTTCGATGGCATCCGGGCTTGGCCGGAAGTCCCAATTGTCCGTATCGCGCAGCAGCTGAGTCATACTCGACGGCCTTTCCTGCCCCACATAGTTACAGGAATTCGTTCCGGGAATCGGATTATCGGTCAGGCTATCGGCGGCATTGTTACGGGTGGTTGTATGAGCGTTTCCACCCAGAGCCACCGGCACCGCCAGTTCGGCCTGGGCTCCGCCGATTCCTACATTGTTATAAACCTCATGGTAGTCGCCCTTGAGGTAATAGGCGTCACCCGGGCCGGCAATCCCTTTGATGAAGGTTGCCATGGCAATGTTGCGATAGAGGTTCGCCCGCACTCCCAATACGACCGGCGTATTATTTCCGTCCCACCGGAAATCCCGACGGTTGCCGATAAACCAGTTGTAGCGGCCGACCGATTCGGTCACATGCTCATGCGGACAGTAGACGGATGAGGTATCGCTGCCTTCCATTTTCCCGCAGCCCGTGTGGAAATTATATTCAACGGTCCATGGCCGGCCCTCGGTGGAATCGTAAAGATGCAGGATGATGCCCTGGGCACTTCCGGCGGTATCAATCGTGTTGCGCCGATAGATAAAATCCCGCGTCTCCTTAAAGGACATCGTACTCTGGGCGTGTCCCTCCACCGTCGATCCGATTTCATTGTCGCTGAGATTAACAACCGCATGGTCGATGTTGTAAAATAGGTTGTTTTCAACCCGCATGTCTTCCACATAGTTGCCCCACATCCCACCGCCGTCGGCATAGCGGAACGCGCAGTTGAACACCGTGATATCCTCGCAAAAATCCGTTTCCGTTCCTTCGAAATAAGCCGTGCGCGGCACCTGGATACTGCCCAGCGAGCGCTGCGAACAGACATAATAATCGAGGTCGCAATTTTGGATCGTGACGTTGTCGGACGAATTGAAATAGAAGGTCGTTGCAAAAAAGTCGATCCCATCAATCACCACATCGTGCGTATCGGCATTGCCAACCAACGAATAGACATTGGTACCCTTGCCGAAAATCTGACGCCCATTGGGATTCAGCCCGTCATCGGCCCAGAGGTATAATGTTCCCGAGGACTCGTCGTAGCCCCACTCCTCGGCCGAGTCCAACAGAACACGTTCCGCATTATTCGACCCGCCTTCAAAGAAATATTCGTCGGTGGTCTTATATCGCTGAACCGCGGCATACGTGAAGGTATTGGAACCCGCAACATGGTTTTCGACCACCCGGGCTGCAGTGTGGTGGTTCCCGCAGTTAAGTATCGCAATGCATCCATTTAAAGAATAATCGAGCCCTGCCAGTTCCTCATCGACCAAATATCCGTTCGACGACAAGCCGGCATCCCATTCAATTCGGGCGGACCCTTTACTCCAACACGCATCCGAGAAAACCGGTGCGTTGGGATAACGTGCCAGCGTCATCATACGGCCGTCTACAAAAAGCTGAGTCACATCTTCCGCAACCGTGGTTTTGTAGACATTGCCCGCATCCAGCGCCCAGTTGTTGGTGATGGCCACTGTGCCGTCCATCGTCACGGTTTCATCCTGATATGCAGCCAGGGTAATGGGACTGTTGGAGGAACCGGCCACCCCCGACAGATCGATCACTTCGCGATACGTTCCGCCCCGGATATAGCAGGTATCTCCGGGAGCCAGCACACCCACTGCATGCTGGATTGTAGCGAAGGGTTCCAAAAGACTGCCGGAGTTCGTATCGCTACCTGTCGTTTCGACATAATAGTCCGTCTGCGCCGACGCACATACCGCGACAGCGCCCACAACCATTAAAACAGCAACACACCTCTTCATATCCAAGCCCGACTTTCCTTTTTTTAATGACGCGTCACTATGCCACAGGAAGAAATACCTTCCATCCCATTTATTTACGATAGCGTCAGGGAGTTCGGTTTTTCACATTCTATTGACTATTTCTTTTTCTTACGGGCTTTCGACAAAGCAGATGGGCTGGGTTCCGTTGGAAGGCTCTGCTTCCATGCATCCAGCTTTTCAGACAGTTTTTGTACGACTTCAGGATATTTCTCCGCCAGATCGTTCTTTTCCGCCCAATCCATTTCCAGATCGTACAGCTCCATCTTCTGTGTCTCCCGGTTGACCAGCAGCTTCCACTTCCCATCACGGACACCGAGCGAAGGCCAGGTATAGGCCTGGTTATCCCCGCCGCGCCATTCCCAGAAGATCGGTTTTGTTCTCGTAAACTTTTCCCCCTTGAAAGCAGCCATCGCACTTTCTCCGTCGGGCTTGTAGTTTGCCGGAAGTGCAACGCCCGCGGCTTCAAGGAACGTCGGCAGCAGATCAACGGCCGTAACGATGGAGGTCGTGTCGGTTTTTCCTGCGGGCACCACTCCGGGCCAGCGGACAACGAAGGGCACACGAATGCCGCCAGCAAAGAGGGAGCGCTTCTCCCCCTTCAACCCTCCGGTTTCTCCGACGGAATAGAATTTACCAAGCCCCTGCCCCTTGTGGTCTTTGCTGTTGTCAGAATGCTCGGGGCCGTTGTCGGTGGAAAAAACAACGAGGGTGTTTTGGTCAATATTCAGCTCTTTCAGAAGTTTCAGAATGCGGCCGACGGCCTCGTCGCCTTCAGCAATGATGGATGCATACACCTGCTCGGCTTCTTCCAAGTGTTGGAACTTTTCCATGAACCGCTTCTGCGGCAGATGCGGCGTATGCGCTTCATGAAGCCAGAGGTTGATGAAGAAAGGCTTGTCCTTAAACTCCCGGATAAACTGTTCAGCATGGTCTACTCCAATGGAACCGCCCTTCGGGATTTCATTTTTCTTTGATCCGTTGAAGGTGGCGAAGCGATCATAGCCATAGGCATCTTCCGTGGGCGAGTCACCGACACTCCCCAGATGCCACTTGCCAAAATGCCCGGTTGTATAGCCTGCTTCTTTCAGCATACGCGGCAGCATGGGCGCCTTCGGATCGAGCCAATCAGCCATGCCCCGTTTGATGTGGGCTTTAATGCCCTGAAAATGCTGATGAATTGAGTGCCTTGCCGGAAACTGACCGGTCATTACGGCCACACGGCTCGGCGAACAGACCGGGCTGTTTACGGTAAAGTTTGCAAAGTCGATCCCCTCTTCTGCCATGCGGTCAAGGTGCGGGGTCTGGCAGAACGTGCTGCCGTGCTTCCCCATGTCGCCATAGCCCCAGTCATCTGCAAAGATGAAGATGATGTTCGGCCTGCTCTGAAGTACGCCGGAAAAAGCCGACTGAACGAAAAAGCCGAATAGAGCTGCAGTAATCATGTGTTTCATGTTCTCGTCCCTCGCCTAGTATGTTCCTACTTTTGATTTGTGAACGCATTAAGTATGATGCGCGCCACCTCTTCACCCTGTGCCTGACGGCCGGCATCATTGTAGTGAACATCGCCCGGTTTTACCCACCAGTCGGAATGATGTGGTTTCGTGAATGCGTACAGATCGTTGAGGACAATTTCTGGATAACGTTTCAACACTTCAAGCGCTGCCTGATTGTACTTCTGCGCATCGCCTGCAAACCGCCCCGCCGCCCCTCCCGGAACCGGAGTGGTAGTTGCAAAAACCAGCACGGCGTCGGGTGCCAGTTTTTTGAGATACAATACAATCTCAGTCAGGTTCTTTTTATAGGTTTCCAGCGAAGCGACCTGTTTGCCGTTTTCCTTATCAAGCTTTTTACCCGACAGGTATTTCAGGTCATGCAGCCCTACGTTGAAGTGAATCACATCCCAATTAAAATCCCATGAGCCGTCGAGCTGCACATCCTGCATGACAGCCTGCATTTTTGACATACCCGCAATGAATGATCCGGAATTGCTGCCATTGCGGTACAGGCGATATACATTTGCCTTGTTCTTCAACTGATGCCGTACGCGCTGGGTGTAATGGATGGATATCGAATCACCGTAGATCAGTACATTGGGCAGAGTCGGATCGTTCTGCACAAACGCGAACTCCGGACGTTTTGCGAATCTCGGCCCCACCAGCTTATACCACGCATCCTCCGCCCGGCTCACACTCTCTACGCCAAAAGAAGCCGTTCCCGCTGCAAATATGAAACCCGCCAACGCCATTCGTTTTATTTGCCTCATTGTTCAACTCATCCTTCGTGTACTGCGTGGTTTCTCTTAGTTAAAGCCTGCCCGGCAACTGCAAACCAAGGCAGAATTTCACAAAAAAACCGCCCCACAACAGGCGGCTTTTCATCCTAAGAAAACAAACGATTACATCATGAATCTGCGACGGATAAACAACACCCCGAATCCAGATGCGGCGATCATTCCCAGCGTGGCCGGTTCCGGAATGGTATACGCGACCTGCAATCCAGTTACGGCCCATCTGTTTCTGGAGCTGGTGTTGTCATTCTCAATATACAAATCGGTTTCCGGAGAGCTGTAATTACTTTGACCAGTCAGATCATGCGTATAGGGAGTCCCAGTGGCATCGAGGTTGATCTGTTCAGTATTGTTTCCAAAGCCATCAAAAGAGATAAGTGCACCATCCTGAGCGTTATTAACAGCAGTAAAAGTAAGGCTCGTGAATCTCAACCCGGCAATATCGCCGATCACGACCCCGGAACCATTCGCATTGAAGTTGGCAATAGAAAGACCGGTAAATGACAAGCCTTCCCCGTCATTACCCTCCAGCGTGACATAATGGGTTGCAATATCCCCATCAGAGCCTACGCCAATCTGGGTTCCTGTCGAGCTGGCGAACGGATTCGAGGTGGGCGCCATGGCCTCAATCGTGTAGGTAATATCGAACGTAGCGCCGAGGTAGGATTGAGAGGTCAGGATCGCGGTCGCACTCGAATAGTTGCCGACAGCCGGCAAATCAAGATCAACGATTGCCGCCTGCGCGGCCCCCGCCGTCAGTAGACAAACGCTCAATAAACTCACTGCTTTCTTCATTTCTTTCTCCTGTTTCTTCAGATGTGCCCGCCGGAATTACCCGATTTTTTTTCAAATTTGAGCATCGAATTTACCATTTCCTCATAACCCGCCTATCCCAATTTATTGGGATGCCGAAAAGCGCATTATTACGGTGGTTCCGGACACCCCGAATGCGGGGTGTCCGATTTTTCAAAGCTCTATTATTGAGTGAACGGTTATTCACTCAGCTTGTAGAACAACCGGGACTCGCCACCGATGGCATTGGTAACCGGCGAAGATGCATTCTCAATGGCCACACCCCAGTTCGGAAGAGCGAGGTTCGCGTTGGTCAGCACGTCGAAAGCATAACCGCCTTCCCAGGAGAAGATCAGGTCGCCGCCGGAAGCAACAGAACTGATGACCGGAGTCGGAGTAACAGCAGGAGTTTCCGTGCCGAGCAGTACAACATCATCAAGTCCCATCGCGAGGGTGGTCCATACATTATTTCTCTGGCCGCTCATGGACCACACAAAGGTCACGGTGGTGTCGGTGAGGCCGCTCAGTCCTGTCAGGGCAATGTCGCCGGAATTCTCTGTAGCGTATGAGCGTATGGCAGCCTGATAACCGCCTGTCGTCGTATTATTGGTAACTCCGCCGGCAATGGTATAGAACGTCCAGTCAAAGTTGGTGGCAAGGCGGAAATTATTCCGATAGGAGGTATCAAACTTGATACTTGTAAGATCCAGGGTCGCCGTATCATCAATCGTTATATCAAACGTGATGAGATGAGGAACCCCGCGGTCACACACCGTGGCCTCCACCGTTTGCCCGGCGCTGGTTTCTGCAATGCGTCCGTAGTTGACATCGGATTCTGTCAGATCAAGAACGCTGACCGTAACCCCGGCTCCGAACGAGTTCACATCGGGCGCGGAATAGACAATATTATTCGTCTCACCAACAATGTTCGCCGGCGTTTCAAACGTGTACTCCAGACTTTTTGCATTCGTCGAGAGTACTTCAATGGTGACGGTGGCCATTGCGCTGGTCGCCAGCCCGTCGTTGACCGTATAGGTGAAGCTGTCGGTTCCTGTATACCCCGCCGTCGGTGTGTAGGTCAGCTCCGGGGCTGTGCCGCTCAATGAACCGGTGAGCATTGAAGTATCCACGATATAGGTGAGATTGCTCGGCCCATTATCCGGATCATTCGCAGACAGCGTAAACACCAGGTTGGTATCCGGCAGCATCTGCAAACTCTGATCGTTGGCGACAGGGAGTTCATTCGTCACCGTAAGCGATACGATGGCCGCTATACTGGTTGAATATCCGTCGAAAACGGCAAAGGTAAAGCTGTCCGCACCCTCGTAAACGGCGGACGGAGGCGTGTAGGTCCAGGTATTCGTATCGCCGGATAGACTTCCGCCGTTCTCCGTGATCGTGTTCGACACAATATAGGTCAGGTTGCTCGGTCCGCCATCCGGATCTGTGCCGGCCAGCGTAATGACCAGATCGGTATCAGGAAAGACCTGTTGACTCTGCGCCGTAGCAATGGGGACCTCATTTGTTACAGTGATCGATACGGTGGCCGGTTCGCTGTTAGTATCTCCGTCATTAACCGTGAATGTGAAGCTGTCTGCTCCCTGGTATCCGTTGGTCGGGGTGTAAGTCCAACTGTTCGTTACACCAACGAACAGGCCATTAGTCGGATAATCAACCACATTATATGTCAGGTTGCTTCCTTCCGGATCCGATCCGGTCAGCGTGATGACGGATCCGGCATCGGGGAAGACCGTCACACTTTGTTCATCGGCAACCGGAGGCAGGTTAAAGTCCAACGACGCGTCAACCGATGCAATAAGCCCGGCAACAGCCCACCGGTCTGCAGAGTTTGCACTGTCGTTCTTGATAAACAGATCCGGTGCCGGAACGGTGTAATTGGCCAGCGCAGTCAGGTCGAGCGTATACGTAGGCGTAACGCCACCACCATAAAGCGTGAAATTCACCGAGTTGGTCCCGAAGTCGGTAAAAGAGACCGCGATACCGTCTTTGGTGTTAGCCGCATTATTTACCGTAAGACCTGTAAATCTAAGGTCGGCAATATCGCTGAGTTCGATTCCGCTGGCGTTCGCAACAAAATTACTGATTGAGAGGCCGGCAAATGACAAACCTTCCCCGCCATCCCCTTCAATGGTGGTATAATGCGTTGGAAGATCCGCATCCGAACCCACTCCGATCTGGGTGCCGGTCGAACGGGCAAATGAATTTGAACCTGCAGCAATGGAATCGATCGTGTACACCAGATCGAATGTCGCACCATAGAACGACTGCGGACTCACGATCACGGTTGCATTTGAATAAGAGCCATCCATCGGCAGGTCGAGGTCGAAAGCCAGCTCCACCGCCTGCGCGGTTCCTGCCAGCAGAATCCCCGCCAGCGCCACTATGATTCCTAACTGTCTTTTTTTCATGTTCCATTCCTCCAGTTGGTACTTCCCTGTATATGACTAATAAGGCAAACGCCTTCTCCGATTGTTGAAACACACTATGCAATCCTGAGAATCTGCCTATCCCAATTTTTGGGGATGCCGCGCCAACACCTTCCGCCTTCGGGTGGGAGATGTTGAAAACCCTAAACCCAAAAGACCCAAGCACTAATAAACTCGAATAAACAACAGGAAATATTCCAACCAAGCATCAGCCTGTTCAAGATTGATCCTTTTGGGTGGAGGGCG
>JAROAZ010000035.1 GCA_029432775.1 Pontiellaceae bacterium B12227
GGCGATACTCATTTGTTGATTTCCACCAACGGCTTGCTCCGCACAGGGAGTGGCATGCTGGTTACGGGCAGCAATAGTGTTGTTGGAGTTCTTGCGGGCGGGCATCTGGTGAATGGCGGTGCGTTCTCCATGACTGGAGATGATAGCATTGTGGTTGTTGGCGGAAGAAATAGTCTGCTCTCTGCAGCTGGTGGCATGACGATGGTTGGGTCAAACAACAGCGTCATTGTTATAGATAATGGGGTTGTTGAAACTGCCGGCGATTTTTCTGTGGCGGGCATGGGGAGTTCAATAAATATTGATTCGACTTCACAACTGGAAGCTACAGGGAATATTTCACTGGATGGTGTGAGGCTGGAGGTTGCGAATGGCGGACAGATGTTCAGCGGGGGAACGTTATATAATAAAAATGCATTGGCTCCCTCTGAAATCCTCCTTCGGCATGGTGCTGTAATCAACGCAACCAATTATCATCAGGATGCGGGAGCAATTCTTAATTATGACATAGGGAATATGCCGACCAATCTTGGTATTCTTCGTATTGCCGGGACGGCAGAGTTTGAAGCAGGGGCGAAACTTGGACTGCTTGGTAGTCTAACGAATCTGGCATTAAATACTTCGTATACCAATATGCTCGTAAGTACGGAATTGTTAATTGTTGGGGGGCGAACGAATAGTATTTCCGATGATCTTGCTCTTCTTGATATCTCGGGCTCTACGTTAGTAGATTTTATGCTGTATGTGGATAACCAGGATATTTATACGATCCTGAATCGCAAGTCACTAGGTGATACTGCAGGTTTTGTCTCTGGCAGCATGATAGGGGGTATTGCAGGTGAGATTGATCGTCTATCCCTGAATGGGAATAGTGCTGCGGCAAATCAGATTGATATTTTGAGCGGAATGACGGGTTCGCAACAGAACCAGCAACTTAATCAGCTCTATGCTTACAGCCTCCCGACCTTCTCGCACGCTCAAAGTATGCTTGGCGGAATAGATCAGGTTCGTGCGCGCGGTAGATCGGCCGGGACAGATGCTCCGGCGTGGTCGGCTCCTTCTGGTGCTGCTGGACCACATGCTGAAGATCAGGGATTGCAAGGCTGGGCTAAGGTCTATGGTGGATTTGGTAGTCGGGATGAGGGGGATTCTGATTTTCAGGATGGGTATGATGCTCAGACCTTTGGAACTGTTGTTGGTCTGGATCAAGCCTTTGGCAGTTTATTGGTTGGATTGGCGGGTGGATATGCCGGTTCCAATCTGGAAGGTGACAATGGCGATCAAAGCGATGCTGCGACGGGCTATGGAATTCTTTATGCCAATTATGGAGCAGAAGATTGGTTCGGTGATCTTGTTCTGGGACTTGGCTCCATGAGTATGGACAATACGTCCGGAACTGCTTTTGACACCTCCTCTTCGGTCGATGCATCTCAGGCGAGTTTTTATATTGGGGGCGGAAAAGAAGCAGTGGATGAGAGAAGCGGAATCTTGCTTCGTGCGTTGCTCGGGCTTCAAATTTCCCAATTCAGCCAGGATGCCTACACAGAAACATCTACCACCGCAGTAGGCAAGGATGTTGATGCTTATGACCGGTTGAGCTATCGCTCCAAAGTAGGGATATCCATAATTAATCCAGGTAAAGACGCTGCCGTGAGCTTAGAAAGCGATTTCCGTGCTTTTTGGCTGCATGAGTTTAATGGCGATGATGAGGTCGTCGATTATACGCTGGTGGGCTCCGATCAATCCGGGCAGTTTATTATGCGTTCGCCGGATCAGGATGTTGGACTAGTCGGGTTTGGATTGATGAGTAAGTGGGATAATGGCCTGCGTTTCCGAGTCGATATTGATGCTCAACTAAGCAAGCATTTTTATTCCACTGCATTCAGCGGCTCTTTGCTCTACGAGTTCTAACCGTTCCGCAAGTATCTCATAGGCACGGACGAGCGAGCCGCTCGTTCTGCTTCAACCTGGAGATTTTCAAACTTTGAAACTCCGGGTTTTTCACTTTAAACGATGCATCTTGCTAGTGTTTTACGCATAGGGCCGATAATGGTGACTTTCTCCTGACTTTGCTTCGCCGTCTTCATTTTTTTAAAGAAGTCCAGATTCGGGAGGTCTCCGTCGGAATAATAACAGTCCGGTGCGCAGCGGAGCCATTCGCTGTAATCGGAAAGTTATTATCCCTCTCATTCCAGGAGGCTGTCAGGATCGGCCGCGCGGTAGCATATTTTTCGAGTTATTCTTCGTTTTCCGTTCTGTCTTTCTGCGTGTAATACAACTGCTTTCCTGCATTTTTTTACGAACGATTTCAAGGAATTAAGGGCATGTAGCAACCAAAATGCGCCTTCCAAAGGTTGGAAAGTTGATTTTCCAATCTTTAAAAAACCGATACATTCACCCGTATGCATGAAGAATTAAAAGGTTTGATCGTTCCGGTGCTGACGCCGTTTTCGGATGATGGGCAAATTGATGAGCGGGCGTTCATCGGGCATCTGGAATTTCTGGCGCAGCACGGCGTTCAGCGGATTATGGTGAATGGAACGACGGCGGAGTTTTTCTCGCTGCTGCCGGAAGAGCGGAAGCGGTTGCTGAAACTGGCGCGGCGCCATTTTCGGGGGCTGATCATACAGCACGCCGGAGGAACGGGGCTCGAGCAGAATAAAATCGAAGTGCAGTGGGCGAATGAGTTCGGGGCCGATGCGGTGGCCGTGCTCCCGCCGATCTACCCGGCGGGGCTTACGGAAGCAGGACTGATAGGATACTTCCAGGCATTGGAAGCCGTTGCGGAGGTGCCCTTTGTGCTCTATAATTTTCCGAAGCATGCCGGAAATGCGATCACTCCGGAGATCCTGAAGGCGGTTCCGCATTATGCCATGAAGGACTCCGCACAGAACTTGGAGCTGATGCAGCACACGCCGCACTATTTTGTGGGCACGAGCACCAATATCTACGAGCCTGTTCAGCAGGGCGCGGCGGGTTTTGTAGCGGCCACAGCCAATGTGCGGCCGGAACTGTATGCCGCCATGGAAATGCTGGTGGTGGCTGCCAAGGTGGAAGAGGCGGCTGTGATGCAGCGGGAGATTCAGGCCTACAGCGCACGTTTCAGTGCGGGAGGTGTTCCCATGCTGAAAGAGTGGCTGGCTCGCAAGCTCAACGGCTATCCGAAAAACGTACGGCTGCCGCTACTTTAAACCGGGACCATGGATCCTGGATTTGGCATTCATTAAAGGTTCGGAAGCCAGTTGGTGATAATTTTTTTACTGGTACCGTCTTTTTCCCACCGAGCCAGTAGCGCATTGACCTCATCCATCAGCTCGCTGTTATGGCGTCCGATGCCCCATGCGACCGGTTCAATGTTCAGTACTTCGGGGAAGGCAACCAGTTTGCGTTCGTGCATCGAAGAGCGCCACCAGATCATGGGCGCATCGTGCACAAACATGTCGATCTTCCCGTTCAGCATGGCCTGAATGGCGGCGTCGGTATCTTTATAGCCGTTCAGGGTGCCGCGGGTGAACCGCTGTACACAATAGAACTCACCGGTGGTATCTTTCACATATCCGATATTCCGCGTCTGATTCAGAATGGTGCTTCCAATCAGGCCGGAAGGTTCATGTCTTCCGCGGACAAACAGAGCGCTCAGACCGGACTGCAGGTAGGGCGTTGTGAAGTTAATGCGGATGCTGCGCGGAGCAGTAACGGTCATATTCGACATAATGATATCGATTTTATTCTGTTCAACGGCATCGATCAGCTTGTTCCACGGGGTTTCAACAAAAACAATCTCACGTTTGAGTGCGGTGCCCAGCTGTTTGGCAAAATCAGCTTCAATACCCATAATCTGGTCGCCTTGTTTATAGATAACCGGTTGAGAGCGGGGCGAAACACCAACGCGCAGAATGGACGGGTCGGGAGCAATGGTTTTCGTGGTGGTAACACAGCCCGACAGTACGGCAGCAAGGGAACAGATAAATACAATACGCTTCATGAAAATAGCCTCCGGAGTTTCGAAAGAGTATTCCAACCCTTGGAAACGGATGCAAGCACCGCCTTCCAATGATTGGAAGAAAGGATCGAGGCTCGCCGTCCGCCGGCCTTCGCGTTCGTATTGCTTTATGATCGCTCAGAAGCTGTAGCGGATTCCGAGGTTGATGTTGCTGTTGTTCTTCATCTGACCGAAGAAGGTGTGGTCATCCTTGCCGATTAAGAAGTTGTCGTTGGCCGTTACCATCCAGTCATCGCTCTCCTAATACGTGAAGATGGGCCGGTAATATGTGTCGTCATCGGATGGGGAAGAGGCGCGTCATCCCGCGCGGTACTCGCTGAGCCGCCAATGGCACTTATAGGCCTTTAATTCATCATCCATACCTAATAGTCCAGCGCACCTCCTTTCGCCTTGAGCGGCGGGATTCATAGAGTCGATGTAAATATCCGAAAATGAGATTGGAGCGAACCAGTCATCAGGGTTGTTTGTTCACGTCACAAACGGTTTGTGTCAAGAGGAGGAAAACGACTGCGGATATTTTTCAAGAAACAAAAAGTATTGATTGGTTAAAACATATTCCGCATTGTGTTCCCCGACTGCAGGTTGGCTATGGTGCTTAGTGTAGGTTGAGCGGTAGCTGTGAATAGTAAAGGAGAAGGTTTGTGAGAGGGTATAAATTTTTATTTTCGGTAGTGTTACTCTTGTCTGTGGCAGCCCATGGAGCTGATAGCTGGGATGATTTTAATCCACCGGCGGATGACCAATATGACTGGGTTCAGCTCACGTCCGGAGAATGGCTCAAGGGCGATTTTAAAGTGCTTTACGACGGAGTAGTGGAGTTCGATAGCGATGAACTGGATCTGTTGGAATTTGATCTTGATGATGTAAAACAACTTAGAACAAAAGATACGCAGGTCATACGGCTTGAAACGGGGTGGCGATCTAAGGACAAAAGTGAAGACCGAGGCGTGTTAACCATTTTTGATGGCGAAGTGCTACTTACGGATGGAGATGAACAGCGGACGTACAGCCGCAAAGAACTGGTGGCCATTGCCCCCGGTGTCGAGCGCGAACGCGACTTCTGGTCCGGTTCGGTTTCATTAGGCGTAACCGCCCGTGGCGGAAACACCGAAACCGTCGATGCCACGACGATGATTGATATACAGCGCAGAACAGCATCCAGCCGCTTTCTTGCAGACTACCTCGGTAATTTCAGCAAGGCTGGCGATACGGAAACAGCAGATAATCAACGCATCACATCGACCTACGACTGGTTTCTTACTACGCGCCTGTTCTGGCGGGTCGTTGGTGTGCAGTACTATCGTGATCCGTTTTCAAATATTGATAACCAGTATTCCATCGGAACGGGAATCGGTTATGATCTGATTATGGGGCCGAAGGTTGAGTGGGATATGTCGGCGGGATTCGGTTATCAGCGGCAGGACTTTGTTTCGGTGGTTGCGCCGGATGACCCAACGGTTGATACGCCCTTCTTTTCAGCGTCTACCGTGTTTGACTGGGAAGTTAACAGCCGGGTGGATTTCCTTGCGGATTATAGTTTTCGGGTGCTGAACGAGGTTTCCGGAACGTACACGCACCATGCAATGGCCAAAGTATCCACTGAGTTCATCGGCGACTTCGACTTCGATGTTTCGGTAATCTGGGATCATATTCAAACCCCGCAGGCCAAAGATGATGGATCGGTGCCGGAGAAGAATGATTACCAGTTGGTTGTCAGCCTCGCATATGATTTCTAAAAACTGTAGCGGACTCCGAGATTGATGTTGCTGTTCTTCTTCATCTGGCCGAAGAAGGTGTGGTCATCCTTGCCGATAAAGAAGTTTCCGTTGGCCGTTACCATCCAGTCATCGTTCACCTTATAGGTGACGATGGGCCGGAAATAGGCATCGTTATCGGACGGGGAATAGAAGGTAAAGAGGCTGAGCATCAGGTTCTGATTCATCAGCATCTGGGTCAGTCGCAGACTCAGCACATGGCGGGCCTCATCTCTTGCTGTAGCGGCTGACCCGCCGATGGCGTTGTAGTCCTGTTGGTAGTCGTTGTAATCCATCATCCATTCCAGATAGTACTGCGCGCCGGCGGTGAGATTTTTCGCCACCTCGCGTTCGTAGCCCATTAAAAAGCGGAATTCGTCGTTCGGGATAAAATGCGTGGCATCGGATTCCTGTGTGGAGTCGTAGTACCCGATTTCGATGTTACCCAGGGCGCTGCCGATGGCGCCGTTTGCGCTGGCCCCATAAACGTTCAGTCGGGGGAAGTAGGCATCGCCTGTTGCCAGATTCATGCCCATCGGGCTTTTCCAGAAACCGTTGTAATAATAGAGCGCCCCTTCCCAGCTGAGCACCGGCCGATAAAAGCGGGCCGAGATTTCATGGTCCTTAAACCAGTCGTCGCGCTCATCGGCCGTGAATTCCTGTCCCGTAATTCCTCCGGGAGGAGGCATCGGGCTCCAGTAGGAGAGGCGGGTGCCGTCGATATATCGATCGGAATCAAACTTCGGCATGTAGGCAAAGTCAAAACTTCCAAGGGTTGGAAACCAGCTGGCATACACCGCGTCCGACGGAGCCTTTAGATATTCCTCGTCCCGGCCGAGCAGAAACGAGTTCCAATCCTTGGGAAACAGATCGTTGATGAAGAGCAGGTCGCCCGTACCCCACGTCAGGATCTGTCGGCCGACTTTGACGTCGGCCGAATCGATCGGTGTAAAAAGCAGGTTCAGTTCCCGCAGATCGATGAATCCGGTTCCCCGATCGAGGTCGATCTTGCCGAGATCATCCTGCAGGCCGTCATAAAGAACATCTGCACGGACCTGCAGCTCGGCCGCATCGAAATAGGTCAGCGAGTCCAGCTGCAACCGCACTTCACCCAGGCTCATCTGATCCTGCGTCGGATCATCCTGCGTCCGCGCACCTGCCCGGGCATCCACGAACCCGTGGAGGGAGGTGTCGAGCGCCTTTGTAGGTGTTGCCAACATTCCAAAGAGGAAGAGGAGCGCGGCGATGCTTGATGCTCGATGCTGGATACTTGGCCTATGGCGGATGCTGGATGTTGGTTGCTTGATGCTTGGTTTCATGAGTTTCCTTTGTGTTCGAATCCGAGGTTCAAGTGTCGAGTATCAAGAGTCAAGGCACAGCCTTCAATGTACTCCTGATGAACCCGTTTAGCTTTGGTCCGAGTTCGTCGATGATATTTTTATAAACTTCCACTTTATCTTTGGTAATCAGGTTGCGTCGGGATGCTTTCCTGAGCCAACACTTAGTTTCTTCAAATGAGCCCCGGGAATACCGATAGAAGTTAGCTTTGTCTTTGGGGGAGTAGCGGCCGTAGCCTTCGGCCAGGTTGGCGGCAATGCTGTCGGCAGAACGAATGATTTGGTAGCCTACAGTACGTTGCGCTTTCTCACACCAATGATCAAAATCAGTCCAGATCATGTCGGACAGTTCTTCCGCTAACCGATAGACATCCAATTCATAAACTTCGCGCATGACTCATTCTCCATCCACGGATCAAGCATCCAGTATCAAGTCGCACGCGCTAGCGCGTCACTTCGCGCGGTGGGCGGCGGAGGAAGCGCTCGGTGAAGATATTTTCCTTCAGACCGATGTCGTACTTGATGTTCTTGAAAGTGTTGACGGTGGAGCCGCCGGTGTTCAGGTCGGAAACCACCGATTCGGTTACCGTCGGGTAGCCCTGGATGGTTTCCACTTTGGTGGCTTCAACCGTGCGGTAGTGCTTACCGTTCTTATCGAAATATTCGGCATGGCGCGGCAGGAACGTATCCTTATCGATCTTTACCGTGTAATAGGAAAACTCAACGCTGCCCGGATCCACCGGCGTATTTTTGATTACATACTGTGTGTCGGTGGTTTCGATCAGTTCATGTTTGTCTTCCTTGAGGTTGCGGCCGGAAACATCTTCATAAACAAAGTCGGAGCCGACGAACGAGGTCCGTTTGTCGCCCGGTGCAATGGAGCGTTTCAGGTTCAGGGCCGGCAGCCACATCCAGCGGGAGTCGTCTTTGCCCTCGGCAGTTTCTTTCCAAACGAGGAAGACCTGTTTGTAGAGGTCGGCCGGTTTTTTGAAATAGACATAAAACTTCTGATTGCCACCTTCCACATTCATGCGGAGCAGCGTAAATTCGCGGGTGCGGGACGATCCTGACTTGTCGATGATCTTCATCTCTACTTCGGCGCTGCCGTCGTTTCCGGCATAGTACGAAGCTTCGTTGGCTTTCTTTACAATTTCGTCTACGGACATCTCCGCATAAACACTCGATGCGATGGCTACTGCTGCCAGTACTGTAATTAACTTTTTCATTTCTATTCTCCGATTTTCTAACCACTAATTGGCACTAATCATATTTCTATTAGTGAAGATTAGTGTGAATTAGTGGTTTCCTTATTTTTAAAGAGCCATTTCTGCAGGCCGGTGATGAGGGCGGACAGAATAAACAGGGTGGCGATCCACGACACCGCCATGATGGTGGCCAGGAAGAAGCCGACGGTCTTATAGGGCACGAGCGGCGCGAACAGCAGCGGCGTGAAGCCGATGGAAATGATGATCGCGTTGCGGCTGATGGCCATGGCCGGTTCCTGGAACATATGCCAGATTGCATCCTTCCAACTTCCATGCTCTTTCGCCAGTTCGCGGGAGCGTTCCAGGAAGTGAATGGCAAAGTCAACACTGAGTCCGAGCGTCAGGGACGAGAGTACCGCAACGGGCATATCGTAATCCTTGCCGATCCAGCCGATCAGACCATAGATAAAGGTAATGGTCACGGTCAGCGGAATCATGGCCAACAGGCCGAACAGGAAGGAGCGGAACAGGACCATCATCATGATCAGTACCACGACAAAGGAACTGAGCAGCGCATTCATCATGCCGGCGACCATCTTATCCTGCCAGACGACGTTCAGGTAGGTGAGTCCCGCCCAACCTACATTCAGCTCGGTTGGCGGAGGATTTTCCGCCATCCAGTCCTCAATTTCTTCAACCACTTCAACCATGTCGGTATTGTCGCCGCTCTTCAGCTGAATCCAGATGTTCACTTCGTTGTAGTCTTTCGTGATCATGTGGAAGAGACTGTCTTTTTTCTTCATGCCTTCAAGTTGCGTGAAGACCTGCGACACCGCTGACGGGGTCGGGGGTATGCCATAGAAGGCGTCATTGCGATCTTCTGACTCAGCGGAATTATAATTCAGTTCAAAGTTGGCCTTCTTGAGGGCATCCAATGCGGAGCTGGATTTTCCAATGTTTGGAACTTCGGAAAGGAAAGCCTGCAGGCGGTCCACATAGGCGAGCATTTCCGGGCGCTTGAAAGTCGGGGCCCCGGCATCGGCACGCGCTTCGAACAGGAAATCCTCAAAGGAGAGGGCGGCATATTCATCGATGATGTCCAGCGCCTGATTTTGCAGGTCCGCACCTTCCAATGATTGGAATGCAGCCATGCGCTGCGCAAACGTCTTGCGCGAAGCTTCATCGCCCTTGCCGTTGATGGCGGCAGTCAGTTTGGCATAGGTCAGCCCTTCGGGTTCGAGATAGTTGATCTCATCGCCCAGCTCATTCCAGGCGCCTGACACCTGTTCATCAAGCCCTTTGGCCATGCCGACGAGGTCGACGAAGCAGCGTTCGATGTCCGCATTTTCCAAGGTTTGGAACTTGGTGTTGGTTTCATCGAGAAGCGCCAGGAAGGTGGCCGAAGCATCCGGCAGCGTTTCATCGAACCGTACGATGGCCGCGTTGCGCATCATCTCCACGCGCTCGGCGCAGGTGAGGGTCTGAATCAATTCCGGCTTCAGCGTGAGGTAGGCCGTATAGGTTCCGCCGAAGTGGCTGTTCATTACCCGGTCGGCCTCTCGGATCCGATGACTCTGCGTAAACCATTTAACCGGGTTGTCGTTCACTTTGATTTTGGAGATGCCGATGATGGAAACGGCCAGTACAGCCATCGTCAGTGCCAGCGTAAGCTTCCAGCGTTTGTAGGAAACCTTACCGAGCCCGCCGAGCGTTTTTCCAAGCAGTCCGTGGTGGTCGCTCTGTTCAACCGGCTTTAGCTGGTCCAGTGTTTTCTTACGAACAAATAGCATGATATAGGCCGGAACGAAGGTCATGGTCAGCAACCAGGCCAGACCGACGCCGAAGGCCACGTGGAGTCCGAAAATCTTAACCGGAGGAATCGGGGTGGTGGCCAGCGAGGCAAAACCGGCAATGGTGGTGAGCGTGGTATAGAGCATGGGTCTGAAAAGATGACTTACCACATGTTTGATGGTTTCCGCTTTGTTGCGGAACTTATGATACGAATCAAAAAACTCGCTGAGGATATGTACGGAGTCGGCCACGGAGATCGGCATCAGAAAGATGGCAATCATAGAGCTCATAATATGTACGTCGTAGCCGAGCCCGATCAGTAGGCCCATGGTGGCCACCACACTGATGACCGCCACCAGCATCGGTGCGATAATCAGCGAGAAGCGGCGGAAGAAAAAGAGCAGCAGCAGGAAGATGGCAAGGCCGGCGAGCGGAGCGGACGTGGCCATCTGAACCAGCATTTCCACACCGAACGTATCCTGCGCTACGGGCTGCCCGGTAATATATATTTTATCGGCGTCATCCCAGTCCGCCGTCAGGTTTTCAATCAGGTTCGCCACGTTGTAGGAATAGGTTTTTTCTGTGATAGGAATATAGAGCGCAATCGCTTTGCCGTCGGCGGAAACGAGCGTGTCTTTATAGAGCGGGTTGTTCATGGCATCGCGCTTGATCACGAGAGCTTCTTCCCGCGTCGTCGGGGCTTCTTCCATGAGATACTCAATGGCGAGCTGGCCGGCATCGGCCTGCTTGATATTATCCACTACGCTCGGGCTGATGATTTCCGGCGAAATGATGGCAGAGGAGCCGTCGTCGGTGAAGAGGCGGTTCACGTCGTTGCCGAACACCTTGGCCAGTCCGCGCTCCCAGCCGCTTTCAGATTCCAGCGCCGGGGCATAGGGCTGTCCGTTGCGGATCACCGCCGGTTTGCCCTCGGCATTCTGATGCAGGCTGATCAGCTCGCGGGTAAGATCATCAATCTTTCCGAGCGTCGCCACATTGAAGATGCCGTCTTCGTGCTGCTCGTTCACGATGCCGACGATGACGAAGTCGTAGAGGTTATAGCGCGCTTTTACCTCGTTGTGGAACACGCGGATATACTCATCTTCCGCCAGCATGTTTTCCGGATCGTTGTCGAACGAGACTTTCGGAAACTGCGCTCCGAAAAGAACCACAACCACCAGCGAAAGAATCATGATGATCCATGGAAAGCGGATACTGAAGGAGGTCATTTTTAAACGTTTCATTTTCATTCCTCTATCTGTTTATCTCAACGGATATTAAATCCTTATAAAGTTACCCGTATATAAAGTCTACAAATTTCTGTCACAGCATTTGCATAGGCAGTTCAGCAGGGCAATCGGCCGGGCATCTGCAATGGAATACCAGACTTCCTTGCCGCGCCGCTCCGATTTCAGCAGTCCCGTGCGCCGCATATGGTTCAGATGCTGCGAAGCGGCCGACTGCGCAAGATCCAGATAATCCATGATCTCCCCGACCGGCAGGGTACCGGCCGTGTGCAGCAGGTCGATCACCTGCAGCCGGGCGGGGTGCGCCAGCGTCCGAAGCATGTCCGATGCCTGGGTCAGGCTTTCCGGCGTCATATTTTCCAACGCACAATTGAGTTCTTTTGCTTTCATGAAGGTAAACATATTCAAATATTCTAATATGTCAATAGATTAAAATATAAAATATTTCTAATGTTGTCCGCCGCTATGATGATCGGTAAATTATTTCCAATTATTGGAAGGCCCGGAATGTGACGAACCTGTGCCCCGGGGTGTATGCGATATGGAAGAACGAACAGATCAACAACTGGTAAAGGCGAGTCTCGATGGCGATCGGGCGGCTTTTGAGGTGTTGGTTCACCGTCATCAGGATTCCGTGTTCGGGTTGGCCGTCGGCATGACCCGCAACCGGGAGGATGCGGCAGATATGGCGCAGGATGCGTTCGTTCGGGCATACACGAAGCTGGAGCAGTACAACCCGGACTACTCCTTTAAATCGTGGTTGCTCCGAATCTGCGCGAACCAGACGAAGAATCTGTTTCGGAAGCGGACGCGGCGTCGCGAAACAGAAGAGAAGTGTTTGAAAATTCAGGAAGTAGAGGCCTCCGCCGAGGTGCCCGACTTCCAGGCACTGGAAGAGGCATTGGCCGGCTTGGCACCGAAGTTCAGTGCACCGGTGCGGTTGAAATATATGGAAGGGCTGGCCTACGAAGAGATCAGCCGCATTCTGGGCATTGGGGTCAGTGCAGCCAAGATGCGGGTGTTACGCGGAAGAAAGCAGTTGGCGGAGATATTGAGCCATGAATAGCGAAGATAAAATTTTAGAGATGCTCGAAAAGCATCGGACTTCTGCTCCGAATGATTTTGCGGACGGGGTCATGGATGCGCTCCCGAATTTCCGGAAAGCCAAACGGCGCGGCTGGTGGCCGGCAAAAGGGCAGTGGATTGCTCCGGCTCTGGTCGGTGCGGCAGCCAGTCTGCTCATTCTGTTTCTCTCCGGACGTTTCCAACCTTCGGAAGTGCAGGGGCACGTCGGGTTCCACTTTGAACTGCACGCGCCCGGAGCGGATACGGTGGAGCTGCTCGGTACATTCAACAACTGGAAGATGGGCGACATTGTTCTGAACGGCCCCGATGCCTCCGGGCACTGGACGGCTTCGGTCGAGCTGCCTGAGGGGCGGCACGAATATATCTTTCTGGTCGATGGTAAACGCTGGGTGGCCGATCCGAACGGCACCACGCACCGGCCCGATGGATTCGGCCGTGTGAACTCGGTGATCAATTACTACGAGGACGACAATGCGTAGCTCATGGATGATAGCTTTACTGCTTTGCGGGATGGTGTTGGCCGAGCCGGTAAATAATCCTTCCAGAGATTGGAAAGCGCTGCGCGCCAAAAACCTGGAAATGGGGTTGTCTGATGAGCGGGTGGAAGAGGCCATCGGGGTCTGCCGTTCCAGTGGCCTGACCGTGGTCGAGGCGGAAGATCTGTTCAGTCCGGTTTATGCGGCAAAGGCGGAGCACCTTCCGACCGACTGTATCTTTCTGAAAATCGAAGAAGGCCTCGCCAAAGGTGCTCCCTGGGAGATGGTCCACCTTGCCGCCGATAAGCGCTTAAACTGTCTGCGCCGTGCCGATGAGTTGATCACGGCCGTACGGCAGAACCGCGGCGGCCAACATGCGCATTTGGTGTCGCACACCTGTATGGCGCTGGAGAGTGGCCTCTCGGAAGAGTCGTTGTCCGCACTGTTTTCAAAGCCCGGCGGGTTTCGCTACGGGCGCCTGATCCACGTCGTCGAGGCAGGCGAGTCGTTGAAGCTTGCCGGGCTTTCCAGTGAGCAGACGCTGCAGATTATGAACGAATGCCACGACCGTAATTTGACTGGTGCAGAAATCTTCCGGGTTGTAGACGTCCTCAAAGCGGGCCTGCGCACCGGCACCGATTTCAACATGCTGCACAGCACGCTCTGGGCTCAAACTGACTCGCTATAATTTTTTTGACTCCGTTGTGACGCAACCTCCTCTACCGGTGTAAAGCCTTTAGAAACGGGGAAGAAAACCACAGGAGCATTAATATGAAAATCAAGTATATCGCAGTAATCATCGCCGCAATCGCTTTTACTACCGTCA
The DNA here is from genome assembly GCA_029432775.1 of Pontiellaceae bacterium B12227. GTDB lineage: Bacteria > Verrucomicrobiota > Kiritimatiellia > Kiritimatiellales > Pontiellaceae > Pontiella. Next base: position 13,723 of record JAROAZ010000035.1, read on the forward strand.
TGGCAGAAGCCAAGGGCGATGGTTGCGGCAAAGGCAAAGGGAAGCAGGAACAAAAGAAAGACTGCACGGAATGCACCGATGCCGAGGGATGCACAAAATCCAAGGACGGGAAAAAAGCCGGCGAACAGAAACAGACCTGTAAAAAAGAGCAAAAGCAGGAAAAGAAAGGCTGTGCATCCTGCAGCGAATAAAAATTTAATTTCCATTCTCTGGGGAAGGTACGCCTTCCCCTTTTTTGTGTCATGCTTTCCGCTTTTCCAATCATTGGAAACGATTTGTGACGCATTGGCGTAGTCCGGTGTATTTCCTTCATGCATGAATTGTCGCTTGCAACGGAAATCATAGAGTTGGCACGGCCGCACATTCCCAAGGGGGAAATGCTGAAGGTCGTAGGGCTGATCGTCGGTCCGCTGGCCGGTGTCTGCGAGGAGTCGCTGCGATTCTGTTTTGCCGAGTTGGTCCGGCTGGAAGGATTTCCCGAAGCAATGCTTCAGATCGAATCAGCACCGGCCCGGTTCCAATGCCTGGATTGCGGGCATGAATATGAAACCGTAACCGTCGAGCAGTTCTGTCCGGCCTGCAGTTCCATGGCACGAACGATGTTGAGCGGCACCGAATTTTCAATTAACTTTATCGAGGTTTAATCAGGAGAAAACCATGTGCGATACCTGCGGCTGTCTATCCCCGAGCGAAACCGGGCACCATCACCACCACCACGATCATAAACACACTCACGAGCACAAACAGATTGCCATCGGCGAGTCCGTAATGGCCCGCAACGATGAATATGCTGAAAAGAACCGGGCACATTTTGCTGAAAAAAGACTGTTTGTCATTAACCTGATCAGCTCGCCGGGAAGCGGAAAAACCGCCGTGCTCGAAGTACTCGCCCGCCATTTCGGTTCCCGGATGGCGGTAATCGAAGGCGATATCCAGACCAGCCGCGATGCCGATCGCGTAACCGCCGCCGGCAGCGCCGCCCACCAGATCGAAACGCAGGGGGCCTGTCATCTGGATGCACACAGCGTCGGGCATGCGCTGGCACATCTCGATCTTGAAACGGTAAAGCTTATCATCATTGAAAATGTTGGCAACCTGGTCTGCCCATCCACCTACGATCTTGGTGAGAACGAAAAGATGGCGATTCTTTCGCTGCCCGAAGGCGACGACAAGGTGCTGAAATATCCGGCCCTCTTTCACCGCGTGAAAACGCTGCTGATCAACAAAATGGATCTGTCGCCCTATCTGCAGTTTGATGTCGACCGAGCGGAAGCCGAATGCCGAAGCCTCAATCCGGAAGTCCAGTCGTTCCGTGTTTCGGCTACAACCGGGGTGGGGATGGACGCGCTCTTTGCGTATTTGGAGGACCGAATCGGCGAATGAACCGGGCCGGGCAGATCCGTGTTGAGGGGACGGTGCAGGGAGTCGGCTTCCGGCCCTTTGTTTATCGGCTTGCCCATCAACACCGACTCACCGGTTGGACACGCAACGATACGCGGGGCGTGGATATATTTATCCAGGGAGCGGAAAAGGACACGGCGGCGTTTCTGGAAGAACTCAAGTCCACCGCGCCGCCGCTGGCCCGAATCACCCGGCTGATCAGCGACGAGGTTGCGCCCGATTCTACGATCACCGATTTCCAAATATTGGAAAGTGCGTGCGGTGAGGCGCCCATGGTCGACATTGCGCGCGACACCAGCATCTGTTTCCAATGTCTGGAAGAAATGAACAATCCGGCGGACCGCCGCTTCGGCCATCCTTTCATCAACTGCACCAACTGCGGCCCGCGCTACACGATTATCCAAAAACTGCCCTACGATCGGCCCGGCACCACCATGGCTGACTTTGAAATGTGCGCGGCCTGCCGCAAAGAATACGAAGATCCGTCGACCCGCCGGTTCCACGCTCAGCCCGTCAGCTGCCCCGATTGCGGTCCGCAACTCTCCCTTGGCGAAGGTCTGGACGATCCGCTCGAAACCACCATTGCTGCTTTGCGGGCGGGCAAGATTGTGGCGGTGAAAGGGTTGGGTGGTTTTCATCTCTGTTGTTGTGCGGATAACGAAGAGGCGGTTCAGCAGCTGCGCTGCCGAAAGGGGCGAGAGGCGCGTCCGTTTGCGCTGATGGTGCGCGATGCCAAAACGGCGAGCCAGTTCGCCGAGGTTTCTCCGAAGGAAGCGGAACTGCTCGAAAGCATTGAACGCCCGATTGTGGTTGTCCAGGCATTGGAAAAAAAACGATGTGCGCCGTCGGTGGCGCCGGGCGTGAATACGCTGGGGATTATGCTGCCCTATACGCCGTTGCACGCGCTGCTGTTTTCGCGCGGCGGCTTTGATGCACTGGTGATGACCAGTGGCAATGTGTCCGGACTGCCGCTCTGTAAAGACAACAACGAGGCGATGGGGCTGTTGAAAGGAATGGCCGACGTTTTCCTGCTGCACGACCGCGCCATTCAAACGCGGCTGGATGATTCCATTGTCCGGGTGCTGGGCGGCGAACCGGTGCTGCTGCGCCGGGCCCGCGGATATGTTCCTGCGCCGCTGCCTGCCCCGTTTGATGTCGACGGCCTGGTGGCGCTGGGCGGCATCATGAAAAGCACGGTCTGTGTCGGGCGTGGACAAACGGCCTATGTCAGCCAATATATCGGGACGCTGGAAAATATTGAAACGCTGGAGCACATGGAGGCGACATTGAATCATTTGATGGAGGTGCTCGGTGTGGATCCGATGACCTATGTGCTCGACCGTCATCCGGGCGGCTTCCAGAACTATCTGCTACCGAAAGGCGGGCTGAATGAACCCGTTCGGATTCAGCATCATCATGCGCACGCCGCCGCCTGCCTTGCGGAAAACGAGGTGCGCGAACCGACGCTCTGTTTTGTGTTCGATGGACTCGGTCTGGGCGATGACGGAACGCTTTGGGGCGGCGAAATTCTGATGTCCGACCTGTGCGGCAGCCGTAGGCTGGGTCATTTGGAGTTGCTGGACCTTCCGGGAGGCGATGCTGCAACAAGGTATCCGGGCCGCATCGCCTATGCCGCACTGTCGGGTCTTGTTTCCAATGCCGATCTAAATCGTGTTCTTTACTGGCTGAGTTCCAATGATCGGAAACCATTGCCTAACCAGCCGCGAACCTCCAGTATCGGCCGGTTGTTCGATGCGGTGTCGGCCCTGCTCAATGTTTGTCACGAGCAGACCTATGAAGGGCAGGCTGCAATGGAACTTGAAGCAATCGTCGATCCGAATGTGACCGGTCATTATGAAGTTGAACCAGTCAAGGAAGACGGTCTTTGGCTGCTTCCCGGGAAGGCGTTACTGATTCAGATTTTCCAGGCATTGGAAAACGGTGAAGAGCGCAGTGCGATTGCCGCAAAGTTTCATCGGACGCTCGCGCGCTGGATTGCAGCGGTTGCCCGGCAGGAGTCGGCCACGCGAGTTGGACTGAGCGGTGGTTGTTTTCAGAACCGGCTGCTGTTTGAATGGACGCGATCCGCACTGGAAGAGCAGGGAGTTGAAGTGCTGGTTCATCGCCGCCTTTCGCCCGGTGACGAATGCATTTCTTACGGACAGCTGATCACGGCGGGCGCACGCCGTGCGAACAGGAAGAACAAGGAGATGAACGCATGTGTTTAGCTATGCCCGCCAAGGTGCTCTCGATTGCCGGAACGACCGCCGAAATGGATATGGGCGGCAACCGGATTCAGGCCGATGTGTCGCTGGTGCCGGAAGTGAAGGTGGATGAATATGTGATGGTACATGCCGGCTTTGCTCTGCAGATTTATGACGAGGCGGAGGCGCTGGCCACACTGGAGCTCTTTAATGAATATGCCGAGTCGCTGAAGGCGGATTCGAAATGAGTGCGCTACCCAGTTTTTCCGATCCCGAACTTGCGCGGCAGCTGTTGGATAAAATCCGTGCGGTGGCCGGCTGCTGTGGTGCGGTGAATCTGATGGAGGTGTGCGGTACGCATACGATGGCGATTGGCCGCGTCGGGCTGCGGAGTCTGCTTCCCGAAAATATCCGGTTGCTTTCGGGCCCCGGCTGTCCGGTCTGCGTGACGCCTGCGGAGGTAATGGATGCCGCCGGCGAGTGTGCGTTGAAAAGCGGTGTAACGGTGTTGAGCTTCGGCGACATGATCCGTGTTCCGGGGAGTACGGAATCGTTACAGCAGGTGAAGGCACGGGGCGGGCAGGTTGAGGTGGTTTCGTCGCCGCTCCAGGCGGTTGAGCGGGCTGCGGCCGAACCGGATCAGCGTTTCGTTTTTGTGGCGGTCGGTTTTGAGACCACGATCCCGGCTGTTGCGCTGGCCGTTAAAAAAGCGGAGTTCCAGGGATTGGAAAACCTGACGTTTCTGGTGTCGCATCGGTTGGTTCCGCCGGCGCTGGAGCTGTTGCGCACGGATCCGGAGCTGCAGTTGAACGGCCTGATTGCACCCGGCCACGTGAGCGCCGTTCTGGGGGAAAGTATTTATGAGGGCATGGGTATTCCAGTGGTCGTTGCAGGTTTTGAACCTTTGGATCTGCTGGGCAGTATTCTGGTGCTGCTGGAAATGATTGCGGAGGGAACCTGCGAAGTCCGGAATCTGTATTCCCGGATCGTCCGACCGAAGGGCAACCCGAATGCGGTTGCTCTCATCCACGAGATCTTTGAGCCGGTGGACGCCCGGTGGCGCGGTATTGGCGAGCTGCCGATGAGCGGCTTGAAACTTCGTGAGCCGTTCAGGAAGTTTGATGCGCAGCTTTGCCATGAGCTGCCGATGGAAGATTGCGGCATGGATACCGGTTGTTGCTGCGGCGAAGTGCTGCGCGGCCATATGCTGCCGAATGAATGTAAACTTTTCGGCCGGGTGTGTGTGCCCGAAAACCCGGTCGGGGCCTGTATGGTTTCGGGCGAGGGATCGTGCGCGGCATTTTATCAATATGGAGGATATACATCGTGATTAAAACCATCACCATGGCACATGGAAGCGGGCGCGGTTTGAGCGACCTGCTCGAAACCGTGGTGCTTCCCAACCTGCTGGCAGAGCAGGGCAGTGTGCTGGAAGATGCGGCGGTTTTCCAAACATTGGAAGGTCGCCTGGCTTTCACGACGGACAGTTTTGTGGTCCAGCCGCTGGAATTTTCCGGCGGCGATATCGGTAAACTGGCAGCATGCGGAACGATTAATGACCTGGCAGTGATGGGTGCGGTTCCGAGCCATATGTCGGTTTCGCTGATTCTTGAGGAAGGCCTGGAAGTTGCGCTGCTGGAACGGGTACTCAACTCGTTGCGCGATGTCTGTATTTCCTGCGGGGTGAATATCTGCTGCGGTGATACGAAGGTGATTGATCGCGGCTCGGGGGATGGGCTCTATATGAATACCTCGGGCGTCGGGCGGGTGGCGGAAGGCCTTGCGCTATCCGCCGCGAATGCCCGGCCGGGCGATGCCGTAATCGTCAGCGGGGATATTGCCCGGCACGGCGTGGCGATTCTTTCCCAACGCCAGAATCTGGGATTTGAGTCTCAGGTCGAGAGCGACTGCGCGCCGTTGGATGAGCTCTGTGCGGCTTTGCTGAAGGCCGTACCGGATACGCGGGTGATGCGCGATGCCACGCGCGGCGGCTGTGCAGCGGTGCTCAATGAGATTGCGGCGGCTTCCGGCGTTTCGATTAAGCTGGACGGCTCTGCGATTCCTGTGACGGAAGCGGTAAAACAAGCCTGTGCCTTTCTGGGAATGGATCCACTGCAGGTGGCCAACGAAGGCACTTTTTTTGCGGTGGTTCCCCGGGCATCGGTTGCGGAAGCACGTGCGGCAATCGGCGGCGGTTCGGCTGTGATTGGAACGGTGGGCGAGGCATCGCGTTTCCCGGTCACGATTTCGACGGAGATCGGCGGAACGCGTCCGGTGGAAAATCCGCCCGGTGAGCTGTTGCCACGGATCTGTTAAGTGACGTTTTCCAGGCGGGCGGTGTAAGGCTCTTGAACGTATACCAAGGAGCTTTTTATGAAACGATGCTATCTCATTATTTTTGCCGCCGTATTTTCAGCCCCGATTGCAGATGCAAAAGGCAACGGACATTGCCACGGAAAGTCGGAAAAGGGCGGCTGCGCAAATAGCTGCAGCGCAGTTGTTGCAACGACTGCGGATTCAGCAAAGCTCTCCGAGGCGGAAGCTCAGCACCTGCTTTATATGCGGGAAGAGGAAAAGCTGGCGCGCGATGTCTACCTGACACTGGGTAAACTCTATGACCAGCGCGTGTTTGTGAATATTCCCCGTTCGGAACAGCACCATATGAATGCCGTGCTCGGATTGCTTGAGTCGTATGGCCTGAAGGATCCGGTGAAGCCGGAGCCGGGACAGTTCACCGATCCGAAGCTGCAGGATCTTTATGATGCGCTTATTGCCCGCGGATCGACATCGCGTGAAGAGGCCTTTCTGGTAGGCGCGTTGGTTGAAGAGGTGGATATTCAGGATCTTCAGGACGCCACTGAATCGACGGAAAATGAATCGATCCGCTCGGTGCTCGGCGCATTGGTCAGTGCATCGGAACGGCATCTGAATGCTTTTGTGCGCAACTATGAATCTGCTTCAGGAAAAACCTATGTTGCTCAGCATATGCCGCAGGCGGATGTTGACGCCATGCTGGGGCGCTGACCCCGGAAAGAGTATTTTATGAAGCCCTTAAGATACAGGCACCGACCTGCTTTGCCCGCACTGGTGGCTGCTGTGATCAGCCTTTTCGGCGGTACGTTCTGCTTTTTTATGATCTATAAGCGTGTTGCAAGCGGGGAGATCGGAAGAGAAAAGTTGTTAGCTCTGATCACTCTTTCGATTGTAACGACCGGTCTCTTTCTTATCGCGGCATTTGCGCGTTATCAGTTTACCCATTTATGGGTGAAACCCCGCAGGAAGAGTCGCCGCGATAAGTAATCATGGAGTTTGGTGATGTGTGAAAAAAAGGCTGCTGTTCTTGTATTGTATTCAGTCTGCCTCATCGGGTCCGTATTCGGTGTGACCACCTGGAAGGGCGGTGTGTCGGGCTATTGGGATACGCCTGCGAACTGGGCAGGCGGTTTTCCGGTAAACACCTCAACGGTGCGGCTCAATCACGATCGGCAAACGAATACGTATGCGGTTATCGTTAAAACTCCGGCCATTGCCGACAAGCTCTGGATCGATACCTACGGTGATGTTCCCATTCACTTCCGCGTCAGCGAGACAGGAAGCCTTCAGCTCAACAGCATGCGTATGGGATTCAAGGAAGAAGACCGCGAGTCCAGCTTCACAATCGATGGCGGAACGGTTTGGGGATTGGATCCGGTTGATCCGGCTGTAACCAATACCGCCTTCCTTATCGGAAACAATCCGGATTGCGAGGCAAGCCTGAGCGTAGTGAATGACGGTCTATTCTCCGTTTCGGGGAGCAACGGGCTCATCATAGCCAGCAGCAAGGAAAGTTCCGGCCATCTCATAGTCACCAATGGGAACCTGCGAATCAGAGATTCGCTGATCCTGGGGAAGGGGCCGGCATCTCATGGTGAGATGATCCTTACAGGTACGTCGTCGGTTTCAATTACCGGAGCACTTCATATTGCAAAGCTGGATAATGGTGCGCTTATGCCGACCGGGACTGTATTTATGAGCGGGGGGACGCTGGACTGCGGCTCCCTCAATGTCGGTGCACACGGAAACGGTTCTTTAATCCTGAATGCCGGCGATATTCACACCGGTACCGGCGGGGTCACCATCGGACTTTCCAATGCAGACGGACGACTCGATATTCATGGCGGAATACTCCAGGCCGCCAACTCCTTTATGAATATCGGCCACACGGATTCCTCCGGACTCCTCTCCATTAGCAATGGTATGGTGCATATTTCCGGCCCCCTTCGCGTTGGATCCGGAAGCAGGGGGTATGGGCAGATCAATCAGTCGGGCGGCTCCCTTTCCGTAAATGAGCTGATTATCGGCGAGCCCGTATCCGCCACTGGTATCCTCAATTTGTACGACGGTACTTTGACTTCAACCAACCTGCTGGTCGGTCTTGGCGGAACCGCTCAATGTAATCTGTATGGGGGTACGTTGAGCATACAGGGAACAGGTACTACTGATTTTCAGGTTTCGAATAGCTGCATCCATATACAACAGACCGTGATTCAATGGGCGAACAGCAACGTAACTGATTGGATCACGAATGCCATCGATAGCGGAATCGTCTGCTTCAGTAACGGCATTGCGCCGGGCACCTACAGCACGAACGGATATGATGGCCGCATCGTCAGTGAAACGGCATCACTTTATTGGGACAACCTCGACAACGGTTCGCAGTTCGGGCTCAGTGCAATCTGGGTGGAGCAGCTGCCGGCCGCATCTGCATACGATAGCTGGGCCGCTGATTATGAGCTTAGTGAGTCGGGTTTGATGGATGACCCGGATGATGATGGACTAGATAATCTGAGCGAATATGCGCTTGGCGGAGATCCGACAAACGATAACGATGCTGCGATTCTTCCAACCTTTGGAATGACGGAAAGCGGGGGCAGCAACTGGTTTGAATTTGTCTACAGAAAACGCACGGATGCGGATGCGGTCGGGCTGGACTATTATCTCGAGCTGAGCACCAATCTTTTTTCCGGAACCTGGACGAACGAAGGATATCTGGTCACTGAACCCGGTGGAGATCATGCGGTATTCGAAATAATCACCAATCGTATTCCCGCAGAGCCTTTTACAGAGCTGTTTATACGGCTCCGGATCAGTGCTGAGTAATTAATTTTCGATACGACTCCTTTTTCCTATCAAGGAATCAAATTCCAGTTTGTTAAATGGTGGGTGCAGACGCCCATTGATGCATTTTTTCTTCGGGTGGTGGCACCCAGGATCGTGCGGTTCGAAAGTCGGGAAGTTCAAAAACAAAGGAGAACTTCCTGTTCACCCGCTTGGCACACCCCGTGCATTAGGCTCTCGTAAGAATTGTCTATAACCCCCAAAGGAGATGCACGATGAATAGAAGATCATTACTCGCCATTATCGTAGGCTGCATGCTGACAGGCTGGATGCTGCAACCCGTGCTTGCCGGAAGAGGCAAGGGAAAAGGAGCGAATACGGGAACTGTCGCTGTGGTGACCGAAGCCGAAGCCGTCGATCTGCTCTTCATGCGGGAAGAGGAAAAGCTGGCGCGCGATGTGTACATTTCCATGTATACACTTTGGGGTAATACGGTCTTTGATAATATTTCCCAGTCCGAGCAGAAACACACCGATTCAGTTTTGGGGCTGATTGAAAAATATAATCTGACTGATCCGGCCCTTGAAGGCGTTGGTGAATTCATCAATACGGAACTGCAGGAACTCTATGACTCGCTTATCGCACGAGGCGAGGTCTCTGTGCTGGAAGCGCTGATGGTCGGTGCGTTGATTGAAGAAGTTGATATTGAAGATATCGTGCTCTCCATGGATCGCACGACGAAAAGCGATATCCTGAATGTATACGGCAATCTGCTGGCCGGCTCTGAAAATCATCTGGTGGCTTTTGTTAAGAACATTGAAGCGCTGACCGGAGAAACCTACGCAGCTCAGTATATTACCCAGGAAGAAGTCGACGCCATCCTTGGCCGCTAACTTCCTACGTTAGAGAGGAGATTCCAACCATTGGAAATTTCCAATGGTTGGATATTCAGGAATCAAATGGATAAACATTTTTTACTCTTGTCTGTGCTCATAAGTGCAATCTGCTTGGTTGGCCGGTACTCGCCGGGGATGCTCTGTACCGATTATCAGCCGGGCTCATCGCATTATCAGCTCACGACCACGGAAGCAAACGATCTGCAATATACCTTGGAGTCAGTTAAACTGGCGCGGGACCTTTATCTTACATTGAATAACCGTTTCGAGAGTCAGGTTTTTTCCAGTCTGCCGAAAGCGGAGATACATCAGCTTGAGGCGGTTCAGCAGCTTTGCAGTACATACGGACAGCAGGCTGAGGTTGAAACGCCAGGTGAATTCAGAAATGAATCGTTAAAGAAACGATATGATGTGCTGATAACCCGTGGTACCGGGACGCATCGGGATGCCTTGTTGACCGGGGCTCTGATTGAAGAGATTGCCATTGCCGATTTCAGGGCGGCCTCTCAGCGTACGAGCCGCGACGATCTTCGTATTATGTATGAGCAGCTGTATGGCTCATCCATTCGCCATTTCCGTTCTGTGGTTAAAGCATTTGAGTCCAGAACGAAGGAAAGATATGTGGCACAGAACATGTCCGCGCATGCCGTGGATTCAATTCTGGGGCGGTGAGGTGGAAGTACTATGATTATGTGACGGAAGAAGCTCGGGTGGTGTATCCACTTAACAGGTCTGTTTAACGGGGATTGGTTATGAATTTTTCAAGGCGCAGGTTTTTAGAATATTGCGGGGTCGCTGCCGGGGCGATTGGTTTGACGCCGGGGGATCTGGCCGGCCTGAATGAAGCGCTCGCGAACCCATCTGCGCCGGAAGTGATCTGGCTGCACGGCAGCTCCTGTACCGGTTGTTCTGTATCTTTTCTAAACCGGATCTCAGATACGGCTCCGGAAACCATTGTTGAAGTCGTTGCAGGGGCCGTCAACCTGACGCATCACGCGACCATCATGACCTTTGCGGGCGAAAGCTGCGGCGCGGTGCTGGAGCATGCTATTAAACGGGGTAATTATATCCTCGTGCTGGAAGGCGGCGTTCCGCTGGCTTTTGGCGGCCACTGCTGCATCACCTACAGCTACAAAGGCGAGGAAGTGACCTACGCCGCGGCCGTCTCGGAGCTGGCACTGCATGCCTCGCATGTGGTCTGTGCCGGAACATGCTCCAGTTTTGGCGGCATTCCTGCCGCCGGCAGCAATCCGTCGCGCGTGGTCAGTGTTTCTGAACATATCGGTGCAGGCACCATCAATATTTCCGGCTGTCCGGTTAACCCGAACTGGCTGGTTTGGGCCGTTGTTCAGCTGCTTCTGGGAAATCCCGTTGAACTCGACGAGGATAATCGTCCCGTTGCGCTCTATCAGCAAATGGGTGGAGGGGGCGGCGGTGGAGGCGGAGGAACCAGAGTGTGGGAAACCATTCATCAGTCGTGTCCACGCAAGTCTGCATACATAAGCAACCGCGCAACCGGCTTTGAAGATACCGTCGGTAAATGCCTCGTCGATCTCGGGTGCCGTGGCCAGTGGACGAAGGCCAAATGCGACAGCTGCTGGAACGGACTCGAAGAGCAGGCCAACTGGTGCATTGGTGTGAACTCGCCCTGTCACGGTTGCGTTGAACCAGATTTCCCAGGCGAGCAATCCTTTTTCACCCCATATACCTCCGGGAGCTAGACCATGAGAATTACTGCATCCATTGATCCTGTCACCCGCATTGAAGGCCATCTCAAAGTTGACGTAGAGATTGATACGGTTGACGGCGTACAGCAGGTGGTTGACGCGCATTGTGTTGGCACGCTGTTCCGAGGTTTCGAAAAAATTATGGAAGGCCGCGACCCGCGCGATGCGCCGAACATTACCTCACGCATCTGCGGTGTCTGCCCGACCTCCCATGGTATGGCGGCCGCCATGACGCTGGACAGTGCCTATGGCGTTACACCACCCAATATCGGCCTCATGATGCGTAATCTGGTGCATGGGGCCTGTTTTCTGGAATCGCACATTCTGCACTTCTATATTCTGAGTCTGCTCGACTATGTCAAAGGGCCGGCCATGCCGCCATGGCAGCCCGGGTGGGATACCGGCCGGCGGATTGATGCCACCACCGAAGCACGCTTGCAGGGGAACTATCTCAAGGCGCTCGAGATGCGACGTAAATGTCATGAGATGGGTGCCATCTATGGCGGTAAACTGCCGCATACCCCGGCATTCATTGCGGGCGGCTTCACGGCGGTTTCCACGGCGCAAAATATAACCGACTTTCAGGTGCTGCTCACGGAAATCGGTGACTTTGTAGAAGGCACACTGCTTCCGGATGTGGAGCTGGTGGCCGCGCTTTATCCCGACTATTTCAGCATTGGAAAAGGCTATGGCAACCTGATGTCCTATGGAGTCTTTGAGCAAAGCGGAGGGCCGTTGTTTACGCCGGGGTTGATTGAAGATGGCGTGGCCGGAGTTCAGGAGCTGGAGGTGAGCCGGATTTCCGAGCAGGTGACCTATTCGTGGTACGACGATATCACCAACGATAAACATCCGTCGGTCGGCGAAACGGTTCCGGAATATCCGAAGGATGCGGGTTATTCCTGGCTGAAAGCACCACGTTATGATGGAACCAATTTTGAATGCGGACCGCTGGCCCGCATGAAAGTCAACGGAGATTATGCCGGCGATGTTTCGGTGATGGATCGGCACATTGCCCGGTCACAGGAAGCTTTTAAACTAATTTCGGCCATGCAGGTCTGGCTCGGCGCTGTTGCTGATGGTGGTTCGGGGTATACTCCTTTTACTCTTCCAACCACTGGAAACGGCGTCGGGCTGACCGAGGCCCCTCGCGGTGCGCTGGCCCACTGGATTGATGTGGCCGACAGCAAAGTTTCAAACTACCAGGTTGTTACTCCCACCTGCTGGAACTGCTCTCCGCGCGATAGCGCCGGAAACCGTGGTCCGCTGGAAGAAGCGCTGGTCGGCACCCCGGTGGCAAAGGTTGACCAGCCGGTGGAAGTGCTGCGGGTAATTCATTCGGTAGACCCCTGCCTCGACTGCGCCACGCATGTGATGCGTCCCGACCGCAAAGGCAAGGTGTATATAATCGACCGCTCCGGAACACGGATTGAAAATGAATGAGCTCATGACACAGACCTGCTGTAATCGGATTGCCGTGGTGGGCATGGGTAATCTGCTCATGTCCGATGATGGAATCGGGGTTCATGTGGTTCATCGGCTGATGGAAAAGCAGTTCGAAAATGTCGATCTGATTGATGCCGGAACGGCGATCATTCATACGGCGGACTGCTTGCGCGGCATGCAGCATATTATTGTGGTGGATGCGCTCAAGGCAGGTCATGAACCGGGGACGATTTATCTCATGTCCGGGGACGATGTTTTCGAGACCGACTACTCACTCTCGATTCACTCGCTCGGTCTGAAAACGGCCCTGCGTTTTATGGCACCCGATGAGCGTCCGGCGGAATGGACTCTTGTGGGTGTGGAGCCGGAAAAGATAACGAATGGGATGACGCTATCCGGGCCGGTCGGCAATGCGCTTTCCGGAGCAGTGCGGACGGTTGAAAATCTGATTGAGGAGTGGCAGGCATGAAATTAGGACTTCTTTTATGTGCCGGTTTGACGGCAGTTTCTGTGCAGGCAAATGTCGGCGGATTCTGTTCGTCGATTGAAGTGGATGGAACCAACGCATTTGTCGGGGCGGGGCAGATACTCCTGTCCGTAGATGTATCTGATTCCTCCGCGCCAACGCTGCGCTCCACGCTTTATCTGCCGGGGCTGATTGAGGATCTACTGCTCGACGGCACCAATCTTTTTGCGGCCTGTGGCGATGCCGGGGTGCATCGTGTAAATATTTCCAACCTTTGGAAAATGGAGCGGGTGGAAACCTACGATTCGGACGGGCATGCCTATGGTCTCGCCACGGATGCAACCTCACTTTATCTGGCCGACGGGGTTGCCGGACTTTGCAAACTTGATCCGGACACCCTGTCTCCGGTGAGCATGTTTGCAACCAATGCTCCGGCGATGGATGTGCTGGTCGAAGGGGGCTCCATTTATCTGCTCGACCATTTTAATGGACTGATTGAACTGGATGTGGCTCTGAATGTGTCCGGCGGTTATGACAGGATTGCATTCGGGAGCCGTCTGGCTTCCGATGGAAGTTCCATCTTCACCGTGGATGGCGAAGGTAAAGTGATTCAGCTGGATCTGGCTTCTCTGTCGCTTGTGACGAACCGGCTGGTTGGAATTCCAACAGTTGGAATTGCCGTCTCGGCCTCGGAGCAGTTTATTGCCCGTAATGCATCCGGCGTGATGGTGCTGGATGGCGCAGTTCTTCCAACCATTGGAAATGCGGCTGATCTGAAAATTGATGCCGGAAAACTCTACGTGGCCGACGGTTTCGGCGGTCTTTCGATATATGATGAAGCCGGTAAGGCATTACTTGGTTCATTCACGACCGTGTCGCGCAGCCGGGCCACGGCAATCTATTCCGGACATGCGTATGTGGCTGCCGGGAACCGGGGGGTTACGATCTTCGATCTGAGCGACTTCTCCGCCGCCGGTTCCGTGGCGGTGAGCAATGCACTGGACGTTTCGGTGTCCGGCAGCATGCTGCTAGTCAGCGATGCTTTCCAGGGATTGGAACTTTATGATTTATCTGACCCGGTGGTTCCGGAGCATCTGGGTGCCTGCAAACTCCCATCCCCTGCAGCAATCCGTTGTTCCGGGGCCGCCGGTTCTTCTGCCTATGCCGTTGAGGCGTACAATGTGCATAGGATCGATATTTCGAATCCGGCTTTGCCGGTGCCGGGCAGCCAATGGACATCGGCGGATTACATTTTCGACCTCGATATGGTCAGCTCGAATGTGGCGCTTGCCACCGCGGGAGGGTTGAAACTGCTCACCGGTGATCTGATTCCAATGTCTGAAAATCCGGTGGACGGACAAACCGTTTCGGTGGATGGAACGGATGCACTGGTTGGATGGAACCGGGTGGATCTTTCCGATCCGCTCACACCGGTTGCATCAACCAATCTATCTGCTTTGATCCGGGCCATACAGCTTACACTTTCAGGCGACACCATATACGGTTCGGCGGATGACGGTGGCCTGGCGGTGGTGGCACTTCCGCCCGACGGGCCGGCGGATTCGGATGGGGATGGTCTGTCGGATGTCTTTGAGCAAATGATTATTGATGCCGTTCCGGACGATGCCTTTGCCACATTCGCGGATGTAAATCCAAAGGATGATTTTGATGGCGACGGACTGGCTAACGATGCGGAACAATTTGCCGGAACCTCGCCGATAGACCCCGACTCCGTGTTTGCTATCTGCGGTCTTGAAGGGGAGGCTTCCGGCCATTCCATCAGCTGGTACAGTGTAGAGGGGCATTCCTATTCTGTGCATAAAAGTACAAACCTCGTCGATGGATTCTATCTGGTTCGTCCGGGGATCCTGGCAACAGAGCCGATTAACACCTTTACCGATACCGAGGCCAGTGACTGTGCAATGTATATGATTTCAATTGATTAAAAGTAAACCTATGGGGATGGGTCTATGGAGAATAAAAAAAGTATCTCGCTTGCGGGATTAAGTATTCTGGTCGTCGATGACGAAGGAATTCTGCGGCGCAGAATTGTGGCGCATTTACGTCAGCTGGGTGCCGATGTAACCGATGCCGAATCGCTTACGGTTGCCCGCGAGCTGTTGACGGAACTGAATTTTGATTTTGTGATGCTCGACATCCATCTGCCGGATGGAATCGGGTTGGATCTCATGCGTAACCGGGAGATTCCTGCCGAAACAGCCGTGATTGTGATGACCGCGCAGGGCGGGGTGGAAGGCGCCGTTGAGGCAATACAACTCGGTGCGGTCGATTATCTGGTTAAACCGTTCGATCCCGGTCTGCTTCCTTTGGTGATGCGCCGGGCCCGGGATGCCCGGCAACGCGAGCGGGTGACCGAACACGAACGCGAAGTTGAAGAGGAGGATAACAGCTTTTTCTTTGGCGAATCGCTGGCTCCACTGCGGAAGATGCTGGATAAAATAATCCTCGCCGACCGCCGGCTTGAGCGGCATCTTTCTCCCGTTCTGATTGCCGGAGAAACCGGTTCCGGAAAATCGACAATTGCACGATGGCTGCATAACCATGGGCCCCGGGCCGGTCAGCCGATGATTGAAGTGAACTGTTCTGCACTGCCCGATTCCCTGGCCGAGTCCGAATTGTTCGGTAGTGAAAAAGGCGCCTTCACCGATGCACAGGCAACCCGTCAGGGTCTGTTCGAAGCCGCACATGGGGGCACCCTTTTTCTGGATGAGATTCCCAGTCTGTCGGCCGCGGTTCAGGCGAAGGTGTTGACGGCAATTGAGGACCGGACGATTCGGCGTATCGGCGGTACGCGCGGGATTGAAGTGGATGTGCGGGTGATTGCTGCGACCAACCGAGACCTGCGCGATGCCGTGGCCTCGGGTGAGTTTCGCGAGGACCTGCTGCACCGTTTGGATCTGTTCCGTTTGGTGCTTCCTCCGTTGCGGGACCGTGGCGGGGATACTCTTAAGCTGGCGGAGCAGCTGTTGTGCAAGCTCTGTATTCGCCACCGGCTGCCGCAGCGGCAGATTGCGGAGGAAGGCAAGCGCCGTCTTCTCAGTTATCGCTGGCCCGGTAACGTCCGTGAATTGGCCCATGAGCTGGAACGCGAGTTGGTTTTCGAGGATTCTGCCTCACTCGACTTTTCCCGCATACCAGTGGATGGAAACCGGCCCGAGCAGTCCATGCTGGACCCATCGGACTGGTTGAACCCGAATTATGACTTTTCGAAGAATGAGTTTGTACTGGAAGATGCAACAAACCGGCTGGTGCAGTTGGCGCTGAAGCGGTCGGACGGGAATGTATCGGCTGCCGCCCGTATGCTGGGAGTCACGCGCGACTTCATCCGCTACCGTCTTCACGGCGACCGTAAAGATAAATCATGATGAAGGACCGTCATTTTCAGGGCGGGGCAGCGGCGCTGTCCGGCTTGCTCTTTTCCGCTGCGGCCCAGACCACAAACCTGCCGCCGTTGGTCGAATGGGATGCAGAGGCTGAACTGGCGATATCTGCCGGCTATCGGGATAATGTGCTGCGCTCAAGTATGAACGATGAAGACAGTGGCTTTATTATGACTTCGTTGGATGCCAGCCTGTTCCGCTTTTCTGAAACGGGTTCGTATCTGATGCTGTATCTGTTTGGTGAAGACATACGCTATTTTGATGCGCCGTCGGTGAACTATGAACAGTTTTTTTCCGGCCTCATTAATTGCTCAAAACGAATCGGGGAAGGCGATGATGTTGGATTTGAAGTTCAATATCTTTATCTGCATCAGGTCTATGATGCATCCGAAACGCAAGAGGGTCAGGGGCGTCTGTTGGTGTTGGGGCATTCCCTGATAGGGCGTCCTTATTGGAACCACATGTTCGGCCGTAATTGGGAGGCCCGAGTTGAAGCCGGTGCAATGCGTCAGATCTATGAGCAGGAGCTCGATGATTTCACCGAAGCGGATGGGGAGGCCAGTCTGACGCGGAACTATGGTCATCGTTCGGAGTGGTCGGCGGGGTATCAGTATCTTCAACGCTACTATGACACCCGGGAACAATTTGATGAGTTCGGGGTGATTATTCCGGGGACCGATCTGATTTATGCACAACATAAGCTGGCAGGAGAGATCCGGCATTATTGGGATGAAGCCCGCGAGTGGCGGAGCCTGAGTCAATTAAGTGTTATGATGAACCGGGATAACGGTTCCGGGTATTTTGACTATGACCGGGTTCGTTTTCGGGAGCAGCTTCGCTGGGATAATGAAATCTGGGCTGTTGCAGGAAACGCCCGGTTTGGTTGGTACTTTTACAAGCAGCAGACGGTGGGCACGGAAAAGCGGGACCGTTCCTTCCTTACATTGGATCTTCGAATTGAGCGGTGCTTCGGAAACCATTGGGCCTTGTTTGCTTCAGCCGAGTACGAATGGAATATCAGCAATGACCCGGTGGATGAATATAACACCTGGATGATCAACAGCGGTGTGAGCTGCGCATTTTAACTGAACGCAATTTATGAATGAAATCAGTGATAGTTTAGATAAGTTTATTCCTAAGACCCGCGGGAATTTTGTCATCGGTGTTTTGGTGGCGCTGTTGGTGCTCGCGCTCACGATTGTTTCGGGTCTGCTGTTTATGCGGGACCTTGTGCGGGATCAGATTGTTCAGCGCGATGGTGCTGCACTTTATGCCACGACGCTGATGGAACAGCTTGATTTTTCAGAACTCGATAAGCTGGATATTCGTACGGATGAACAAGTCAGTTTTGATGCCGCCGTGCGTGCGTCGCGCCTGCGGGGTGTGATGGGGATTCGCTTCTTCAATACGGAAGGTGGCTTCAGCGATACCTTTCCTGCAACGGTGATGCCGCAGCCTCTGGCTCAGGATGCGCTGGAGTCGATCAGGAACATGGAACCCGACAGTGCATTTTTCCGTTCTGTTCCAATGGATGAGGTTTTTATTTATCTTCCCAGTTTTTCTGAAGGACGGGTTCGCCGGGTTCCGGTTCTGCTCGTTACGATTCCATTGCATAAACGAGGAACGCAGGAGCTGAGCGGTGCGGCTCAGTTTATTATTGAAGGGCATAGTGTGGCCGCAGAATTTAAAAAGCTGGATGTTCGGCTCTATCAAATTGCGTTGCTGACATTTCTGATTTCCGGAACGTTGATGGTGGCCATGCTCTGGCCGGCATTTTATCGGGGGCAGAAGCTGACTCATGAACTGGCATATCGTGGCGCCCGGCTTCAAAGAGCGAATGATGAACTGGCGCTTGCCGCACGTGTCTCCGCCGTTGGGGCCATCTCTTCCCACCTGATGCACGGCCTCAAAAATCCGTTAGCAAGCCTCTCGGAATTTGTGGCAGGCCAACAAGTCGCCGGCGGGGAAATTGATCCGGATGATCTGAAAGATGCCTTGAGTGCGTCACGCCGGATGCAGACGCTGGTGGAGCATACGGTGCAGGTACTCAGCGATGCCAAAGGCGAACCGGGCTATGAGCTAACGGTTCCGGAGCTTGGAAATGAAGTGATGAAACGGGTGGAAGGATTGGCTGCAGGGTACGGTGTGAAACTTTTATTTGAGGCCGAAGGCCGGTGCGCTCTTTCCAGCCGGGTAGCCAATCTGCTGGGGTTGATCCTGGTCAACCTGCTGGAAAACGGTATTCAGGCAACACCGAACGGGGGAACAGTTTCCCTGCAGGTTTCCCGTCTGGAGGATTGGATCCGGTTCCGCGTAATGGATGGTGGTTCGGGGTTCCCCGAGGATCAGCGGGAGCAGCTGTTCCTTCCTGGACGGTCCTCGCGTGAAGGCGGAAGCGGAATCGGGTTGGCGATATCCAAACAGATTGCGGACTACCTCGATGCCCGCCTTGTTTTGGAGGATTCATCTGCAGCCGGATGTGTCTTTTTATTGGAACTGCCCATGATGATTTGTCTGGAGACCGGGCTTTAGCTGGGTGTCTCCGCCCAAAGGGCCGGGGAGGCAGGTGGGCGAGATCGCCCGTTTCCTTTGAAAGAGCCTTCCCGTTTTCCAGAATATAAGGGGTTTTTGATGATTTTCGCGATGGCACAGTGCATGCATTAGGGAAGACAGGCATAGGGCCGTCGAGATCAATGAAGGAGTAGTAAAATGAAAGCTAAAATGTTGATTGCAACTTTATCAGTAATTGCACTGGCCGGAGCCGCTGTTGCAGGAAATGGCACGGGTGATGGAACGGGCGAAGGTGTTCCGAAAATGGATAAAAAGCAGGTGAAAGATCAGCTCCAGACCTGTAGTCCAGAGCTTGAAAAGGATTGCACCAAATTGAAAGACGGACTGCCGGACGAAGTTAAAGAGTGCGTGAAAGATATGACGCAAGCGCGTGAAAAGTATCAGCAGCGCCTGCGCGAAAATACGGATGAGCTCGGCAATTGTACCGCTGAAGAACGCGACCAGCTCCGGGAGCAGCTTAAAGACCAGCTTAAAGATCAGGTATGTGATCGTGAGCAGATGCGTGAACGTCTTCGCGAAATGCGCGAATGTCTGCCGGAACATCAGGAACTGATGGATCAGGCGAAAGATCAGATCAAAGACCGGAAGGGCGACCGTCGCGGCGAATAAGGCTGATCAGTATTTCAACCTCCAGCAAAGCTGTTGCTTTTCTGGAGGTTTATTTTTTTAACACGTTAAGGGATGGGGATCTTATGAGAGCAGCGTTGGAAACAGGGAACAGGGCATGGTTGAAAGTGTGTTGTACGATGACTCTGTTGGTTACCTGCAATCTCGAAACGTTAGCGGGAGAAGCGCGGCCTGACCGATGGCGCTGGTCCAATCCGTTACCGCACGGAAACAATGTCATGGATATGAACATTTCGACCGACGTGGCGGTACAGGTCGGTGATGCGGGAACCATTCATGTGCAGCATTCGGATGGCCGGTGGTCACCGGTCATTACCGGTTCCGATCATTATATCCGCAGCACCGCGATGCTGAATGACCGGATTGTTGTGACCGGTGAAAGCGGCTTAATCCTGTGGTCGGACGACGGGGTGGATTTCCAACCCTCGGAACTTTCTCCTGCCAATGACGCCGACTGGTTTGAAGGCGTCTGTGCATCCACTGTTAGGGCCGTTGCGGTCGGTGACGACGGTGCCATCTACACCAGCACGAACGGCGTGCAGTGGTCTGTAGCAACTTCCGGAACATCCGAGTGGCTGCGTGGTGTGGCATTCGGCGGAAGCTCATTCGTGGCGGTGGGTGAGAATGGAACCATCCTTAAGGCATCGATGAGTGCCGCTGCCTGGAGTGTGTCGGCAAGCGGAACGATAGAACATCTTAACCGGGTGCGCTATCTGGGTGGCAGCTCCTCCGGTGCTTTTTATGCCGTCGGGAATAATGGAACCCTCCTGAAAAGTTCCACCGGATCCGCATGGACTTCTCTGCCCAGCGGATCGACAAACGATTTATACGATGTGGCTCTCAATAACTCCGGTCTGCTGGTCGTCGGCGATCAGGAAATACGGCTGAGCTCCGATGAAGGAGTCAGCTGGAGCGATCAGATTTTCGGCCTCTCTTCCAATGCGCCTCCCGCATGGACCTATCTTTCCGCCTATGGAAAAGGAAACGCCTGGATGGTTGCGGGGCGTTCTGGACTCCTGATGGAAGGGGCTCTATCTTCCGGAAACAATTACAGTTGGACCGCATCACCTTCGGATTCCTCTCATGCCTGGCTCTGGGATATGACGGAGCTTAACGGCATCCGCGTCGCAGTCGGCGACCTGGCCACCATACAAACCAGCCTCGACGGGATTCTATGGGCCAGAGAAGCGGTACCGGTTCCGGGCACCAATACGGTGCTGCTGGGCGTGGGGGGAACCACTAATATCATCATTGCCGTCGGAAACGAGGGCAACCTGCTGGTCAGCGAGGCCGGTCTCTCGGAGATCGCCGTGACCAATGCGGCGGGTACAACGAATATCTCGGTAGAAACCTTCGGCGTGATCTGGACGAATCTTCCGCCATTCACAACGGCTTCGCTGCAGGGCATTGATGCCCGCGATGCACTGTTTGTTACTTGCGGTGGAAACGGGGAACTTTACACGAGTCCGAATGGAACCAACTGGAACCTGCGCGCAACACCGGTCACATCTTTTCTCTCGAGCGTGGCGATTGGCTCCGCATCCTGTGTTGCCGTCGGTGCAAACGGGACCCTGTTGAAAGGAACAGCTGATGGCTCTTCCTGGATCTCGGTTGCAAGCGGAACAACCGAATGGATCTATCGTGTCCGTTGGCTGGAAAATCAGTTTGTTGCTGTAGGTGAAAACGGTCGGATTCTAACAAGTCCGAATGGAGCAACCTGGACGACTCGGACCAGCGGAACCACGAAGTGGCTGACCGATGTGGCCTTTCTGGATGGGCAGTGGTATGTCACCGGATATCAGGGCACGTTGTTGACGAGCTCTGATCTGGTTGCATGGACCATGCTTCCGATTCCGTCGGGCAAATCTCTATTTACAGCAAACGCTTACGACGGCCAACTGTTGCTGGCCGGTGTTGAAGGGGTGATCCTGCGTAACCAGGTGGTGGTCGACACCACACCGGTGCAGCTTCTTGACTATAGCTACAGTTCCGCCACAGATACCAACGGGGTTTCGAGCACATATGAGGTGATCCTCTTCGGGGGACAGCCGGACCAGTTCTTTTCGTTTAACTCCTGCACCAATCTGACGGATGGAAGCTGGACCAATGTAAACGGAATACTTGAACTGTACGATTCCTCCGGAACGCTCTATGCCATCCGTACCCGCGATGCCACCAATACGCCTTTAACGGAATTCTACTGCACCGAGCTCGTTCAATAAGACAGATTTTTCATAAACCTGCGGTATGTTGTCATATATTCATGACCGCATGATTCAATGGGGCTGGAATAAGGTGATATGATAACTCACTAAATATTTCCTCGAGCTGGGCCTTATACCGGTTGGTTTACAATGCATAAGTGCATGCTATTCTCTGGCGTAAAGAGGACGTCATGATGAAACGAATGCTGTTTATATCGCTGTGCGCCGCAACACTTCTGCATGCAGATACCTGGCAGGTAATCGGTTGGAACGATCTGGGCATGCACTGTATGGACGGGACCGACTTTTCTGTCTTCTCCATTCTCCCGCCTTACAACACCATTCATGCTCATGTCATCCACGACGGGGTGATCGTCACTTCCGGCAACGGGCTTCATGTCACCTTCGAAGCCGTCGCCGATCCAGACGGTTCAATCAATACCACATCCGCTGATAAAATAAATTTCTGGGAAAACGTAGCCGATATGTTCGGTGCTCAGCCGCCGGATGATGTCGGCCTCGCCGGCGTTGCCATGCCGGGTATTGCCAACGTGCCGCAGCCGATGGAATTCGAAGCCGCGCATAGCTGGTTTACGGGCGAGGGCATTCCCATCACGCCGTTCGATGATGCCGGTCGGATAAACTATTATCCCATGATGAAAATTGTGGTCCGCAATGATGCCGGGACCGAGCTGGCCTCTACGGATATCGTGCTCCCCGTGTCCGACGAAATGACCTGCTCCGCCTGCCACCAGTCGGGCAGCGCCGTTGATGCACTTCCAATGTCTGGATGGCGCTGGCACCCCGACCGGGAAAAAGATATCAAGCTCAACATCCTCCGCCTGCACGATGAGAAGCAGGCAACCAACCCGGCCTATTTCCATGCCTTGGAAAATCAGGGATTCAACACCAACGGGCTTTACCAGACGGTGGTGGCCGACCACACCGCCATTCTCTGTGCCCGTTGTCACCAATCCAACGCGTTGCCGGTTCCGCCAGACCCCAACGTACTCACCACCATGACGCAGGCGATGCACGCGCACCATGGACAGGTTGCCGATCCAATGTCTGGAATGATCCTGAATAATTCGCTCAATCGTGACTCTTGCTACCGGTGCCATCCCGGCTCATCCACCCAGTGTCTCCGGGGTGCCATGGGCGCGGCGGTGGCTGCCGATGGCGGGCTCGCCATCCAATGCCAGAGCTGTCATGGGCAGATGAGCGATGTCGGGGCGGTCACACGGACGGGCTGGTTCGAAGAGCCCAGCTGTCAGGCGTGCCACACCGGAACGGCCGTCGATAACAACGGAGCCATCCGTTTTCTGAGTGTCTTTGAGCCGGGCGGTGCAGAACGGGTGGCTGCTAACGATCGTTTTGCGCATCCAACCAATACGCTCTACCGTTTTTCAACCGGTCATGGCGATTTACAATGCGCCACCTGCCACGGTTCTCCGCACGCGATCTATCCCTCGGTCCACGTGAACGACAATATTCAGAACGTTGATATGCAGGGGCATAAAGGAACCGTAAGCGACTGCATGAACTGCCATGTTTCCCTGCCCCTCACTTTCAACGGCGGCCCGCACGGCATGCATCCGGTGGGCGATACGCCCTTTGCCGTCAAGCGCGACGGGTGGCCCGAAGACTGGTTCCACGGAAAAGCAAAGGAGGACCATAACCTTGGAAGCCTGCAGTCCTGTAAGGATTGTCATGGCGCGGACTGGAATGGAACTGTGCTTTCGCTGGCACAGGGCGACCGCACCATTGTGGTGGGCGACGGCATGGGCACCAAACACTTCTGGAAAGGCTATCGGGTCGGTTGCTACACCTGTCACCTCGGGCCGAACAACGATATCAACAATCCGAACCCCGCCCCGGTCGTGGTTTCTACATCCGGTACAACCACCGCTAATGTGCCGGTGGCCATTCCGCTCACGGCAAACGAGGGGGTCATCCGAATCGTTTCACAACCCCAGTACGGCACCGTTGGTCTGAGTGGATCAACCGCAACTTACATTCCGTTTTTCAACTTTACGGGAGCAGACGCCTTCACCTTCGCGGCGTGGGACGGGGAGAAAGATTCAAACCTCGGAACCGTGGAGGTGACCGTGAGCGCGAGTCCGGCGGTGCTGACCTGCGAGTCGGTTGTGCCCTCGAATTCCATTTCCAGAACCGAGCTTCCTTTCTGGGCCTTTGCATCCGTCTCCAACAGTCCGGCCGCGGTTTCCTATGTGTGGAACTTTGGTGACGGAGGAAATTCAACCAACGCCTTGGCGCAGCATGCATACGGGAAAAACGGAACTCATCCATGGAGCCTGATTGCCTCCTCCGGCAGTCTGTCGGTGACCAACTCCGGATTCATTACTGTGGCCAATATTCAGCTTGATTCTGATGGCGATGGAATAGAGGACGACTGGGAATGGGCGGTTTTCCAATCCTTGGAAACCGCCGATGCAGATTCCGATTTTGATTCTGACGGGCAGAACGACCGTGAAGAATTCCTGAGTGGAACCGATGCGCTTCAGGCGGACTCGCTGCTGGAACTCAATGCCCTTCAGCAAAACATCGTCCGCTGGAAGAGCGAGCCGAACCGGGTGTACAGAATCAACGCAACCACCTCGTTGGTAGAAACAGCCTTTGCTCCGATCATGGCCGATCTGCCGGCCACGCCACCGGAAAATACCTACACCGACCTGACTGCGTCGGCCGAATCTGTTCGGTTCTACGAAATCGAACTGGAATAACCACATCTCTTTTTTGAAGGTAAATTCAGATTGACGATCGTCAATTTGGATTTACCATGAATGGCATGTGGAAAGCCTTTCATCATCCGGATATTTCCCTGCCTGTGGTGCGCCGCCGCATTGGGTTGGAGTTGATCGAGATGCTAGACGTGCTGGGCGATGTTGCAATTCATGGTGCCTGGTCTTTTCTCCAAAATCGAAGCTATCCAAATCCGAAGGCTCTGGAACAGGCGGTCGGCCGATTATCCCGGCAGGGGTTGTTGGTCAAACGGCAGGGATTGCATACTCCGGTGCTCCAGTTGGTTGATGATGCAGGTCCACGCTCCGAAGATTATTTCCGCCCTGAAAAATATTGGAACCGAAAGTGGAATGGGATTTGGTATTTACTGATGTACGACATTCCGGAAAAAGACCGCCTGTATCGCAATGTGTTGCGACAATTTCTGAAGCGGCAGCGGATGGGATGTTTCCAAAAGAGCGTATGGATTGCTTCTCACGACATCCGGGCGCAATACGCAGATTTGGATGAAGGGGCCGCGCTGGGTGCTTTTGCGTGTTTGTTTGAAGCGAAAACCGTGCTGGGAATGTCCTCGGAAAAAGTGGTTTGGGAGTCGTGGGATTTTGACGGCCTATACGCGGTTCAAAAGCGGTTTTGCGATATCTATGCAGACAATCTCCAACTGCTGGAGGAGATGGTGACGCCGGGTATGGATGACTTGATGCGGCTTGCGGCTGAGGAGATCGATGCTTATCGTAGCGCTTTGATGCTGGATCCTCTACTCCCGGAATCATTGCTTCCCCGTGACTACAAGGGGCGGGCTGTATTCGAGTTGCACCGTAAAATCGTTCATGCAATCAGAACAAGGTTAGTGGAGGTAAATCCAACTTGACGATCGCGCAGCTGGATTTACCTCGTTTTCCGGTTCAACTTGGTTTTTTTGGCAGGCGTAGATCTTTGTTTTTGTAGTATTCCACTTCGCCCTGTTCGGCGAAGGTGGAAACCTTATCCGCGAGAGCAAGGCGCTGCTTTTCGGAGAGCCGGGCAAAGTTCCGAACCATGGACGCCTTCTCCCGTACCAACTCCGGATTCTCCGCACCGGTAATCAGTACGCTGATCGGCAGGGAGAGGGCAAAGTTAATGCAGTCGGTGATCGACAGTGCATTCGGAACCACCGGATTTTCACTAGTCCACCTTACTTTCCCGTTCATGGCCTTCTGCGCGAAGAACCGGCCGTCGGCGAGGGTCTTCATGGCAAGAATGCCGATGTTATTTTCCAGCATCTTCGGAATCGTGGTTTCCACAAAGCTGTGTTTGGCCGCGGCATCGACCGGATTGATCGGAAACTGACAAGTGGAGCAGGCATCGAGGACGGCCTGGTGCTCCGTCATGCGGACGTGCGCGTAGGGCGATGCATGGCCGGTGAATCCGATATGCCGGACTTTACCGTCTGCCTGTGCTTTAAGGGCAACATCCAGAATTCCTTTTGCAAGGCGATCATCCGCGTCGGCGGGATCTTTCAGGGAATGAATCTGCCAGAGATCGATCATATCGGTTTTAAGCCGGCTCAGAGAACCCTCCAGATGCTGTTGTGCGGTGGCGGCATCATGGGCCTGCGTCTTGGTCATCAGGAAAATATCGTCGCGGAAGTTGGGAACCAGATAGCG
Organism: Pontiellaceae bacterium B12227; assembly: GCA_029432775.1. Lineage (GTDB taxonomy): Bacteria > Verrucomicrobiota > Kiritimatiellia > Kiritimatiellales > Pontiellaceae > Pontiella. The sequence goes on from JAROAZ010000035.1 coordinate 40,172, forward strand.
GCCGTAGCGTTCTTCGCTCAGACCTTTTCCATAGCTTTCGGCGGTATCGAAAAAGCGGATGCCTTCTTCCAGTGCCGTTTCAATGACGGCCTGTACCACCGCTTCGTCTTCCGGCCAGCCGACATGAAAGCCGCCCAGTCCAAGACAGGTGACTTGCTCGCCGGTTTTCCCAAGTACTCTTCTGGGCAGAATGGCACCCAGCCGGTCGGAGCGGGATGCGCCGGCGAACGCGCCCGGCGGGGCGATGACCGTTCCGGCCACCGCAAGGTTTCTCAACAGTTCTCTACGTTTCATGAGCCGATGATAAACTCAATACACCGGCAATGAAAGAACTCTACAACATCCAGTTGACCGAGGCGTAAAAATATCTTCCAGGCATTGGAACTTTTTCGCCGGCGGCAAGGTCGCCAACCGCCATGGGTGTTTCGCGTGAAAGGTGGTCGGTGTAATCTTTATCGAAGAGGTTCTCGATGCCGACTTCCAGTCCGATTCCGGCGGGCAGTGCAAGGCCGGCGCGGAGATCGAAAACGCCGTAGCCGGCGGTTTCCGCTTCACCGAAGGCCGGATCAACTTTGTTCTGCTCGGTGGCGGCACGGAAAACGAATTCGGCCCAGGGTTCCTGTTGCCAGTTTGAATCCCAGCGGAGGCCAATGCGTCCGTTCAGCGGGGGGATCAGCGGGAGGTCGCGGTTATCGGAAAGGTTGCGGCCGCGCACATAGGCAATGCTGAAGGGAATGCTCCAATCACTGGAAATCATCCAACGGCCGTCGATTTCTCCGCCGATCAGCAGGGCGTCGGTGTTTTCAAAGCCGCGGATGCTGCTGCCGTTGGGGGCGGTTCCTAATCCGGTTTCCAGTATGTAGTTCCAGACATGGGAAACATAGGCATGCAGTCCGATCTCGAGCTGGTCTCCGTAGAAATCAACCCCGCCGTCGAGCTCGCCTTTGGTTTCGGGATCAAGCGTCGGGTTGCCCACCTGGAGGCCGCCGGGGGCCGGGGCATAGGCATAGAACCGTTCGGTGATGCTGGCGGCGCGCTGAACGCAGCCCGCCCCGATGAACCAGTCGATGCTTTCGTTCTGCGGAACTTCCCAGAGAATATTCCCGCCGAAGAGGAATTCATTGCGATCGGTATCGGCCGCATCCGGGCCATAGTTACTGACGTACGCCTCGTTGACGGTTTGGCCGAACAGGGAGGCATCGTCGCCGCGCCCGATACTGCTGGCCACCACATCGCCACGCACACCGAGGCGCAGGCGGCTGTCGTTGGAAAATTCGCGGGAGCGTTCCGCGAAGAGGCCGAGTTGTCCCTGATCGGCATCCGGCCAGATGGCGTCGTAAGAGGTGCTGGGGGGTAGCGGCGTGTTGGTGACTCGTGTGCGCGTTCCATCGCGATTCAAGTGATGGCCATCGAACCCGAAGGTCCACTCGGCGTCATCGCTGAACTGCCATCCGGTGGCCAGCCGCCCACCGAGGGTCTCCGACTCCGTTTTCGCAGAATTATCTCTGGTGGGGTAGTTGGACCTGAGTCCGTTGTCCATAAGGTGGTCGCTGTTGGCATAACCGGCCTGCCATTCCAGGTTCTGGAACGTTTCGCCCAGGTTTTTGTGGCTGGAACCGAAGGTAAGGGTGTGCGAAGTGACATCGGTGGCATCCATGGGAAGGGCCGGGTAGTCGAGGTGATCGACCTTGTGGAGGTTCCAGTTGATGAAGTAGCCGCTGTCCGCGTTCGGTGTGAGCCGAAGTTGCGCGGAGGCTCCATGCGACCGGTTTTCCCCGGGGACGGTTTTTCCGCCGCCGGATTCATAGTCGTCGAAGTTGACTGCGTTTGCGCCAACCGTTGCTTCAATCTTCCCGTTGCCGACTGAGCCGCCGGCCCGGCTGGTGAAGCCTTCGCGGCCGCCGTTCCAGGTGAAGCCTGCATCGGCGCCGTAACCATTCAGAGCCGGTTGAGTGGGGTCTGCAACGGAGCGGGCCATCACGCGGCCGCCGGTTCCGCCGGCACCATAGGTGACGGAGGGGAGGCCTTTCACGATGGTCAGGTTGGCAATCGATTCGGGGCTGAGATAGGTGGCCGGCGGGTCCATGCGGGCGGGGCAGGAGCCATAGAGCGGCAGGAAGTCGAGCTGGGCCGGGACACGTTCCCAACCGAGTCCGCGGATGGAGATTTCCGGAGCATCGACGGAGCGGCAGGAGCTGCCGACCCCGGAAACGTTCTGTGCGGCGTGGGCAGCACTGATGTTGCGCACGTCAGCCAGCAGCTCTTCCCGGTCCAGCGGCTGTGCCATGGAATCGATCCGCGGGGCGCGGATCACAATTTCTTCCAGCTGATAGGCCCGCGAGTCCAGCGTGCTGGTTTGGTTGGTTTCGTCTCCGCTGGCCGATACGGCCAGCAATGTCGCCACGAGTATCCCTGACTGTTTCATTATTCTGCTCTCCAACTCTGAATGAATTGATAACATTATATTATTATACGTGTATCAAGTCTAGGTGTATCTGGGTTGGAGAGAAGGCGCTCCGGAGGGGGAGCACTCATGTTTTATAGTCCGTAGGCTTTGATAAAGCGCTTGGCATCGAAGTGTTCTTCAAAAAGTTCAACGATGGACTGATGTTTCATCCGATCATAAAGCTGGAGTTTGGTATTGCTGAAGCATTTGTAGAGCGTGGCATCGGTGTCGGCCGTGTCCTGTCGTACTGCGATACAGGGCAGGCAGCTGTTTGCCAGCAGTTGGGTGCTGACCAGATCCGGCATGTCATCCGTTGCGCAGGTGATAATGATCCCGCCCAGCTTTTCGCCCGGCAGACTATTGTTGAAATCAATGATCCGTTTGAGCCGGCGGTTGGAGCCGGAAGCAAGCACGGCGATATCGCGCGGGAACAGACTGTTTTCAGGATTAAATACATCGATATCCTGCGATATGATTTTTACCTTGCGACACGGCTTGTGCCAGGCTCCGGCACATTTCCCGCCTTTGATGGTGCGGTGTCCTTTAAAGCTGTGGCTGATCAGATGCATGGATGGATTGTTCAGGTATTTTACGGTGGGCATATAGCCGAACACCTTCAGCGATGGATCCCAATCGGGGAATATCCGGTCCAGTGCTTTTTCGGTGAGGATTTCCGCCATGGAATCGAGTTTTTTCGGCAGCACTTTATTAAAAAGCACGCCGGCCACTTTACTGTGGTGATGCGCAAAATAGGAGAGATCGACTTCGAGCTCATCCAGAGTCCGTCCAATGCCGCCGCCCACCAGATATAGAATTTTTGCGTTCAGCAGGTTGGCCACGCGGGCGTTCGACAGACCGACCACGGAGCCGACGCCGGGATGGCCGGTTCCTTCGGCAATGATCAGTTTTTTATTGGATAACGACTCCATGGTTTCGAAGATGTTTTTCTCAAACTGAGCCGTGATTTCCTTTTGGGTGGTGCCGGTAATATACTCTTTAGTGACCCCCGAAACCACGCGCACGGGCGAGAGCATGCCCATATCCGGCATATTGAGCCCGGTGAACTCTTTGACGATTCGAACATCCTTATCAATCTTCTGGCCGTTGGGCAGGGTGATCATCTCCTGTCCGACGGGCTTGAAGTAGCCAATGTCCGCGGGATCAATGATTTTACTGATGGCGGAAATGACGCCCAGACTCGTGACGGTCTTGCCCGCATGCTGGCGCTCGCCGGCGATGAAAACTACAGGTGGTTTGCTCATAGGAATCTCCTAATTCTATTTAAATTCAATTTCAACAGAAGAGCGCTTAGAACGCAAAGTTTTCATTCCGACTCTTCTTCGCGTGCTTTGCGGCCTTTGGTTAAATAATCCGTGGTGAGAGAAACTTTCTGAAGGTTGATGGCATCGACCGGGCAGGCCTTCAGACAGGCACCGCAGCGGATGCAGGCGTCTTGGTTGATCCAGATCAGGTTCATTTCCCGGACATAGTCGGTGGGTTCCCACGAGACGGCCCGGCCTTCTTCGTCGTGTTCGATGCTTTTGAGCATCAGGATGCATTCCGGGCGCGGTTTGGCCTTCAGGCACCAGTCGCACTTGATGCACTTGTCCTGGTCGATCTCAAATTTATAGTGGCAGCGGTAGCAGCGTTCGGCTTCCTGGGTGGCCGCCTTTTTATCGTAGCCGGTTTCCACTTCGCCCAGCAGACTGCGTTCGGCGACCGGCAGCGCCGGCATGCCTTGACGCGGAATTTTATCCATGGCCTTCGTGCGGCCGGTGCTCGAGGCATCATCAACCTGCACGGTTCGTTCAAGGCGGTTTTCGCCCATCAGGAAGAGATCCAGCTTTTCAGCCATTTCTTTTGCATGGCCAATGGCATCGACGAGTGAGCTGGCCCCGGAGGCATAGTCGCCGGCGGCAAAAACCTTTCCGTATTGTTCCAATGATTGGAACTCGGAGGTGCAACCCTCCCAGGCGCGATCGGGAAACTGGCCGGTGGCGAGCAGGACGGTATCGGCAGGGACATCGAACTCTTCGTGGGTGCCGGTGCGCTGAAAACGCATGCCGGTGAGCTTGCCGTTCTCCTGAAGGTAGGCCACCGGTGTGGCGTGGCATTCGAGCGGAACGCCTTCGGTATCGAGCTCTTCGAGTTCGCCGGGCGTGACCCGCATGACCTCTTTGGATCGGCGGTAGAGTACTTTGAGATCCCACTGTGCGGTTTTGGCACCGAGCCGCTGCGCAGTACGGGCGCAGTCCATGGCGGTGAAGCCGCCGCCGATGACGATGACGTTTCGGCCAATCGCGGTTCCGCCGGTCTCGTTGACTTCGAGCAGGAAGTCCAGGCCATGGCGGATGCCGTGCAGTTCGTGTCCGGGAATGTTCAGGAGGTTGGGCTTCAGCGTGCCGGCGGCCATGACGACGGCATCGTAGTCTTCCAATAAATTGGAAAATGGTACGTCGGTTCCAATGGCTGTATTGCACCGGATTTCAATGCCGAGTCCGGTGATCTGCCCAATTTCTCGGTCGATGGTTTTGCGCGGCAGCCGGAACTCGGGAATACCCTGATTGAGCATGCCGCCGGGGGTGTCGTGTTTTTCAAAGACGGTGACGGCGTGGCCCATCAGCTTCAACTGCCGTGCGGCGGTCAGACCGGCCACGCCGGAGCCGATGACCGCAACCTTTTTTCCAGAGTCTGGAAACCACGGATCGAGCAGTACGGGTTCCAATGATTGGAAGTCGGCGGCCGAGCGCTTGGAAAAGCAGATGGCCACGGAATCGCCGAGGCCTTCATAGCCGTGCCGACAGGCGGGTTCGCAGGGGCGGGAGCAGACGCGGCCCAGAACGGCGGGGAAGACATTGTCGATGAGATTAATCCGATAGGCTTCCTCGAAATTTTCGTCGGCAACCGCGGTCAGATAGGCCGGAATATCGGTTCCGGCGGGACAGGCGGTTCGGCAGGGCACATTGGTTTCCAACCATTGGAAATCTTTGTCCGCACTGCACTTGCCGTTCTTAACGGACAGCTCTGCCGTCGGTGCATGCGGTCGTTCGGCCGGTTTGAAAAGACTCTTGATTTGACCAGAAAAATCCATGGCTCGGTATCCTAATCAGCCGGTACGGGATTGCGAGTTATTTAGATAAAATCTTAGTTGCGGCGAAATAACAGTCTTGCGGGATTGAGGTAAGGTCCTCTGCTTTGTTATGAAGGAGTCATGAATAAACCGGATCTTAGTGCAAGTCTTGAGGATTATCTGGAGACGATCTTTTTTCTCTCCAGGGAGGATGGAAAGGCGCGGCCGAAAGATATTGCGGAGCGGATGAAGGTGCGTGCAGCTTCGGTGACCGGTGCGCTGAAGGCGCTGGGCGAGAAGGGGTTGATTAATTATGCTCCGTATGCATCTGTTACCCTGACGGATGAGGGGCGGGAAATTGCCTCGAAGATTGCCGGGAAGCATGAAGCGCTACTGCATTTTTTTACTCAGGTGCTGGGTATCGAGGCGGCGGAGGCGGAAGAGTTTGCGTGCTCGATGGAGCACACGATTCCGGACCACATTCTGCAGCGGTTTGTGCGGTTTGCTGAGTATACGGAAAAGTGTGCATCGTTCGATGCGAGCTGGCTGGATGATGCCGAGGCTTATTTCTGCAAGGCGCACGGGCATGAGACGGGGCGCTGTGAGATGTGCCGGCTCAAAAAGTAACCATCTGGATCGTGTACGATTAGACGAGGTGTCTGCGCAGCATTTCGAAGAGCGCTTCTTTTTTCACCGGTTTCGGGATGTAGTCGTCCATGCCGGCTTCCAAACATTTTTCGCGGTCGCCCTGCATGGCATTTGCCGTGAGTGCAATGATGGGAATACGCTTTTCTGTTTCGGCCTGTTCTTCAAATTCCCGGATCCGGCGGGAGGCTTCGTAGCCATCCATTCGCGGCATTTGGCAGTCCATAAAGATCAGATCGAATTTGGAACCCTCGGTAACCTTCCGTAGAGCCTGTTCACCATTTTCGGCCACTTCGACTTCGAACCCACCTTTCATAAGCATGCGCTTGGCAACGGTTTGATTGACAAGATTATCTTCCGTGACGAGAATTCGGCGGGTTTCCACGCTTTTGATCGTTGAGAGCTCAACGGAGGGTTGTGCGTTGGCCGCGCGGGGCAGGTGTACTGCATCCATGTCGACTTCATAGCCCAGCACATTGGCCGTTTTTGTGAGCAGATTATTCAGCCGGATCGGTTTCACCAGATTGGTGGCCAGGCCGGCATGATCCAACGCTCGGAAATCGCGGTTGGTGATGGAGCAGATGATGAATAAGGTGAGGTGCTCAAACTCGGGATTGTTGAAGAAGGGGTTATCGGTATCGTAGGCGAGATATTCTTCGATGAGCACAATCTGGAAACCATTGTTTCTGATTTTTTGCTCGGCATCTTTGATCGACCCGGCCACTTCTGCCACGAGTCCCCAATGATTCAACCATTCAGAGAGGGCAAGCCCCATAATTTTCTTTTCGTCGATAACCAGTACGGATTCGCCCCGGAACATTTTCTGGTCGATATTTGATTTCTGCGACCGGCTGGCAACGGGCAGGTTGAGACGGAACCAGAAGGATGAACCTTTACCAAGTTCACTCTCCATGCCGATTTTCCCTCCCATCAGATTAACGAGCTGCTTACAGATGGCAAGGCCGAGGCCGGTTCCGCCGTATTCGCGGGTAGTGGACGAGTCGCCCTGAGAGAATTTCTGGAACAGTTGGGGTAATTCTTCACGGGACACCCCAATGCCGGTGTCGGTTACTGTGAAGCTGATGGCGGTCTCTTTTTCGGTGCCCGCAACGGCTTCGATATCGATGTAGACATAGCCCTCGCGGGTAAATTTGAGGGCATTGCTGGCCAGGTTTGTGAGGACTTGGCGAATGCGGCCGGCATCGCCCACAACAAATGGAGGCGTGTTTGGGGAGAAGCGCAGAATCAGATCGACGCCCTTCTCGAGGGCGGTCGGCGTGAGGAGCTCGGTGATGTGCTCGCAGGTTTCGCGCAGATCAAACGGCTGGCATTCCAAATCTAGTTTTCCGGCTTCAATCTTGGAGAAGTCGAGAATGTCGTTGAGCAGCGTGAGCAATGCATCGCCGGAGGTTTGAATGATCCGCAAATATTCAAGCTGTTCGATGGTCAGGGTGGAGTCGTTCAGAAGGCTGGCTGTTCCGATGATTCCATTCATGGGCGTACGGATTTCGTGGCTCATACTCGCAAGGAAGTCTGATTTTGCCCGGGTGGCCTGCTCGGCTTTTTCACGGGCCACCAAGAGCTGGCGGTTGGCCTGCTCAAGGCTTTCGCGGGCATCGTTGGCATCTTCCATCATACCCATAATGATATGCTGGTTTTCTTCGAGCTCCCGGCTGCGCTTGTCGAGCAGGCGGTTGGCTTCTTTCATTTCCAGTTCATATTCCTTACGATCGGTTATCTCCAGCAGAGTTCCGACCATGCGGGTGGGGTTCTGTTCGGCATCGCGCTCGATGACACGCCCGCGGTCGAGTACCCAGATCCAATCCTTGGAACCTCGCTTCATTCGGTACTCACACGTATACGTATCGGCTTTGCCGTCGAGGTGCTGAATGAGTGTCCGGTTGAGGTTGTCGTAATCTTCCGGGTGGGTGTGCACTTTACGCCAGTCAAGTTCTGAACTCAGGTCTTCTGTCCGGTATCCGAGAATGACCCCGAACCGATCATTGAACGAGTAGCTGTTGCGGGAAATATTCCAATCCCAGTATCCCAGGTCGCCTCCGTGGAGGATCAGCTCCATATTGTCGCGCGCCCGAGCGGCTTCGGCTTCAATACGTTTGCGTTCAATGATTTCCCGTTTGAGCTCTTCGTTATAGCGTTCGGCATCTTCCATGATGCTCAGCAGGGCTTTGCGGTGTTTCTTCAGGTCGAGTGTTTCGGTCTCCAGATACTCATTGGCCTTCATGAGTTCCTGCACCACTTTGAGGTTGTCATGCAGGTCGCTGGTTCGTTGGTATTCTTCCTTTTCCAGTTTCATGCCGATCCGGCACCCCAGCATGTAACTGAGAAGGATGGTTATGAAGATGCCGAAAGCGATGTAGAGGGATGCATATTCATTTTCAGTTCGCAGAAGGAAAAAGGTGAGTCCTGCCAATAGAAGCGACGCAATCGAGAAGATGATTGCAAAGGTGCGGCCCAGGCGTCCTTTGATCTTCGGTTTGGGAATAAACTGTTGTTCTTTAGAGGTCATGCGTTAATCAGTGTGCTCAATGTTGTAACGTTTGTCCCGGTTCATTTGGGCCAGGAGGGCGTTTATTTCCGCCTTAAGTTCAATGATTCTCGACTCTCTCCCGGCCGTTACGGCGTTAAACCGTTCGAGGTCGCTGATGGCATCTTTCAGTTCTGTTTCGCGGGTTTTCTGCAGCTCCACATCATGCTGGAGGCGAATGTTCATATCGGATAGTTCTGCGGCCGCTTTCTTTCTGGTTCTGCTGAACAGGAGGATGAGCGGGATCGCAAGCAGCAGCATGCCGATGCCGGCGATTGACAGTCGGAGCACCTGATGAGCCAATTGTGTGCGGAGAATGCGGTCTTCCTGGGCAACAAGAAATGCCGTGCCGTGTTCAGGTCCCTTGGCTTTGTATAAAATGGCATAGCGTAAGGTGCTGTCCGCGGGGCTCTTCACGGTGAACATAGTGGTGCCGCTCTGGGCCGCATTGCCGAGTTTTATGAGCTTTTTCTGAAGATTGCTTGGCAACGGCATTCCTTCGTTCAACTGATTGGCACGAATGGTATTCGGGCTGCTGCTTGTGATCAGTGTCGTGACGAGATCTTTTTCAATCTCGACAGCGCCGATGGTGCTGAAGTCGCTGTGTTCCGCCATGCGAACCAGCTTATCATGCTGTTGGGATCGTTCTATTACCGTAAGGTTGGTTGTTGAATCGATTGTGAGAATTTCCTGGATGGCAAAGGCGGCATCTTCAAGCGATTTATCCGTGTGCTGGATGAGAGCGCTTCTGTTGGCGCTGTAGGACCAGAATAGAAACAGGAGAATTCCGGCAATATAGGCCGTTGCGGCCAGTAGAAAACTGCCGTATTGATTTCGAATGGTAGAGTTTTCCGGGCTGCTCATTAGAGATCATCCGTTGTGGTTCTGTATTTCTTGGTTTGTCCAAGCTCTTTGAGCAGATTGTTTATTTCCGCCTTCAGCTCGAGTGTCCGTCGTTCACGGCCGCGCATCAGCTGGTTGAACCGCTCCATATCTTCAAGCGTTCGTTTGAGACGGTCTTCGGCGCGGTTCTGTTCTGTGACATCGCGCCATACTCCGAGAACGCCAACGGCGCGGCCACTGTCATCCCGAAGAGGGATCTTGCTGATTTCCCGCCAACCAATGCTGCCGTCGATTCGGGTGTGCGACTGGGTGAAGTTGAACATGGGATGATTGTTGCGAATCACTTCCTGGTCACGTTCAATAACACCCGGTGCCATTTCCGGCGGGAAGAGATCGATAGGCGATTTGCCGACGACATCATCATAATTTTGCAATCCGCATTCTCGTATAAAGGCTTTATTACAGCCTAGATAGATGGAATCCTTGTCCTTCCAGAAGACAGACATCGGAATGGTATCCATAATGAGCTGAAGCATCTGCTGCGATTCACGCAGTGCACTCTCGGTTTGCTGACGGCTTGCGATGTCGCGTGCGACCCCGAAGATGGCCTTCTTATTTTTCCAGTGGCCTTGAAATACATTCATTTCTACGGGAATGGAGCCGCCGGATTTCATGCGTAACGGCAGCCCGGATGTGGTCGTTAGCTCTGTTTGCATACGGGCAATCACCCGGTAAACTTCCGGTCGGTGATCTTCTGAGTAGAGCTCGAAAACGCTCATGTTTTTCAGCTCTTCCTTCGTGTAGCCCAGCCGGGTAATTACAGAGGGATTGCTGTGCAGTAAACGACCGTCCATATCGCAGATCAGCAGAAAATCATCAATTGTTTCAAATAGATTCTGGAAGTTGCGGTTCTCCTCCACCAGTGCATCTTCCACATGCTTGACCATTGAAATGTCCTGTACAAATCCATCCCAGATCAGTTCGTGCTGGTCCATATGCGGAACGGCGCTGACATTCAGCCATTTCAGCTGACCGGAGACATCAAGTACCCTTAGCTCAAAGTTGACCGGGGTCATATTGTTACGCGACTCTTCGAAAACCTGAATCAGGACGGGAAGGTCTTCTTCGTATACGTGGTCATAGGCCAGTTGTGCATCTGCCACAACCTGATCGCGGTCGAATCCGAGAATCCGGTCGTACCCTTTGCTGAGATAGGTGAAATGGAAGCGCTCTTCTTCCGTGTAGGTGATCTGGAAAATGGCCACGCTCGGCAGGTTGTCTCCCATAAGCCGGATGTGCCGTGCACTTTTTTCCAGGGCCGCACTTTTATGCTGCAACTCAACCCGCATTTGACGGAGACGGAGCAGCACACCAAAGAGCAGCAAGACCGTCGATGCGAGCAGGGTAATGATTACCTCATCGGACTTTAGAAAACTCAAGTCACCAACGGCTTCCATTAAAGATTCCGCCTTGGCAGTCGCAACCAAACCAAGGCCGGCAATGCAGAGCAACAGAGAACGTTTTCGTGGTGGTTTGCGTCTTCGCATATATTTTCCGCTAATTAACATCAAATAGAATAAGCTAGATTAGTGCCGGAATCAAAAGGAAATCAACAGCTCGTGAAGTTCGCACAGAGGCAGCCCGACCACGTTGGTATATGAGCCGCGAATTTCCTTCACCATATGCGCCGCCCCTCCCTGAATGGCATAGGCTCCGGCTTTGTCCATCGGGCATCCGGACGCGATATAGCGAATGATCTCTTCTCTATCCAGACTTCGGAAAATGACTTCAGTCACAACTGAAATAACCTGCGAGTAGCTCCCTTTTTTTACACAAACGCCCGTAATCACCTGATGAGACTGACCTGAGAGCCCATTCAGCATTTCAAATGCATCGGCATCATTCCTGGGCTTGCCCAATGTGCAGTTACCTTGAACCACAATCGTATCGGCCGCAATCAGCACGGTCTCAGCGTCAGCATCCACAGCAGCCGCCTTTTCCCGAGCCATACGTTCGGCATAAAGACGGGGCAACTCGTTCGTTTTCTGAGTTTCGTCAATGTCCGGTACCTGCACCTCAAAATCCAGGCCCAGTAAGGCTGCCAGTTCCCGCCGGCGCGGCGAAGCGCTTGCGAGGATAAGTTTTCCAATGTTCGGATAATTCTGCATAGGGAGACAATATGTTGCAACGCGGGCTATTAAAAGCCTCATTTGCATGGCATAAAATGCAGATGCAAGCGGTCCATATCCTGCTCGGCGGAGTTCCGTTCGGGCGAAACAATGTTGGAGATGAGGCAATCCTGGAGTGTGTCGTCGGGATTCTGCGCGACGTTGCGCCGAACTGCCGTCTAACTGTCAGCACGGATAATCAGTCCGAAACAGAGGCGCGGTTGGGGGTCGAAACCGTTCCGCTTTTCGGGTTTCAGCCCCCATATAGCCGCCAACAGATGAACGAAACCATTGCCGCCGCCGATGTGTTCATCTGGGCCGGGGCCACCGGGCTGTCCGACTATCCCGAGATTCCGCTTGAAATGCTTGAGATTGCGCATCGGTCCGGTACCCGCACCGTGGTGTGGGGAGTCGGCATGAATGATAAGCTCAACCCCTATCTGTACAGCGTTCTTCCCGGGCGGCGCAGAACATTGCTGAACCTGCTCTCATGGCTAACGTTCAACCGGATCAATTTTGTCCAGCGGGTGGAGATGAAAAACGAGGCCCGGGCCCGGGCAAAAATTGTTGAAGAATTGAATCGGGCCGATCTCGTGGTGCTGCGCGATCCGGAAACGCTATCCGCTGTGCACAGTTGTGGGGAGGTCCGCAATGCCATCGTCGGGGCCGACTCGGCCGAGCTGTTGCAGCCGGCGGCTTGGGATGATGTGGATCTATCGCAGGAGGCCCGGGATATTCTGGAGTGCAGCACCCGGAAAATCGGTCTGTGTATTTCTGCACAGCGGCAGCTCGTTCATGAGCAGGAACTGATCGAATTCCTCGACCGATTGGCCTCATTGGATTATCGAATCGTCTTTCTGCCCATGAACCATTCAACCGATGCTCCGCTCATGAGCCGGTTGCGCCTGTGTATGGAAAATAAGGCGCACTCAGTTGTCATTGGCGGGCGACGGTCTCCTCGGGAAATTCTGGCCATTGCCGGAAAACTCGATCTGGTGATCAGCAGCCGGCTGCATCTGCTTATTCTTGCATCCGTCCTGCATGTTCCAATCATTGGAATCAGTCGCGGAAGCAAGGTGGATAATTTTCTGACTGCATTCGGCCACACCTCCGCCGGCAGTGTGGATGAGTGCGACTTTGAGCATATGCAAAATGAACTCGAACGACTCATCGACAGCCGGGACGAGTTCAAAGAAGTCAGCACGGCGGTGCATGAAATGCTTCTCCAGCGGTTGGAAGAAGCGAAACTCCGCCTTGCTGACGTTTTAACGAGCTGAAAGATATTCCGCCACTTCGGCGGCCGAGGTTTCCAGGGTCAGGAAATCTTTCATATCCATTCGGGCCTGTACTGCTTTCCTGACTGGTTTCATCAATTTAAGTTTGCCAATCAGAAGGCAGCCGACCAACCGGCCGTCGCGGAACATGAACATCCGGTAACCGCCATCGGCATGGTCTTCAATCATTCGATAGCTTCCATCGGTCGGTTTCACCATCCCGATACTGAGCATTGGTTTGCCGAGAACCTTAAGCAGGTGCGAACGGGGAATGCCACCAAACTCCGTCGGGACACCTGCCGCATTCATGCCCGCAATCTTCCCCATATACATCGCCGGTGCCCACGCGCCGTAGCGGACGCCATCGTGTTCCGCCACATCACCCACGGCATAAATATCCGGATGTGTGGTCCGCAGGAAGTTATCCACCAAAACGCCTTTTTTAACCGTTAAACCCGCTTGCTCCAGCAATTCCGAGTTCGCACGATCTCCGGCAGTAATCACCACAACCTCTGCCGGAATCAGCAATCCACGTTTCAGATGAACCCCGGTAACTTTGCCGTCGCCGATAATGCAATCTGAAATCGCATTGGTAACCACATCAATATTCAACATTTTTAAATGATCCGAAAGCACGTTGCTTCCCTCCGGATTCAGCTGCATCGGCATGAGATAATCAAAAGCTTCCAGTACGGTGACTTGAGCATTCTGCTTGGCAAGCGCTCCGGCCGTTTCCAGACCGAGAATGCCGCCACCAATGCAAACCACTTGAGTTCCCGCGTTGACCGCAGCCAGAATCTGGCGGACATCTTCTATAGAGCGCACGGTGAAAACCTGTTTCAAGCTGGTTCCCGGCACGGGAGGAACCCAGGGGTGCGAGCCGGTTGCCACGATCAGTCGGTCAAACGGGAGCGCTTCGCCGCCCTCCAGCAGGACCCGCTTTTCGGTCAGATTGATTCGTTCGGCAACAGCTCCGGTTCTCAAATCAATTTTATGCTCTTCATACCAGCTCATCGAGTGCAGAGGCAGGTTCTTCTCAGGAAACTCGCCGGCCAGCATACGGGTCAGATTCAGCCGCATATATGGAATTTCAGTCTCTTTTGAGAGCAATGTAATCTCGGCATTCGGTGCGTGTTCCCGGATCGACGCTGCGGCCGATACTCCGGCAATGCCCGCGCCGATAATTATGAAGCGATCCTGTCCTGGATCCCGCCGCTCAGGGCGGACCGCCGTTTCAATCTCCTTGAAATCCTCCGCCTTTGCATCACAGATCGGGCAGGTTTCCGGAGCTGCCCCGCCATAATGAAGAAAGCCGCAGATCGAGCAACGCCAGGTTTTATCGGAATCCAGAGCCATAATTTTTCCTTAAATGATATGTGAATAAATTGGTACCATTTAAGGGCCGCAGGGCTAAGTAAAAAAGACAGTACGTTTCACAGAATTATCACTGAAAACGGCTCCTGAAGAAATAAGCAGTTACGGGGTTGACTCCCCCTCGAATATTCGCATAATGCGCCCTTCGTTTTTCAACCGGGAATTTCTCAAGCGGAAAACATCTGCCGGCGTAGCTCAGTGGCAGAGCAACGGATTTGTAATCCGTTGGTCGTCAGTTCGACTCTGACCGCCGGCTCCATTCTGTTTTGCGCTAACTCGTTAATAGCGAGTTAGTTGCAAAACCTCTAAAACCTTATATTTTCTCAAGATTGCCACGAAATCCTCCCGGAGGAAGGCAGAAAATGAAGGTTCAGTTACGTCATGTGCAACAACGAGGAAATACACTCTACTTCCGTATTCACATCCCCGTCGCTCTGAGAAATTACTATGATGGCCGCAAAGAAATTTCTCAAACCTTGCGAACGGATGATCATATCGAGGCTCAGGGTTGGGCCACACAACTGGCAAAGATCTATCAAAAGCAGTTCCGGGAGCTACGCTCCGGAAGGCAGGTAGACTTCAGCCAAGGTAGTGAAGAGCTGCTGGGCCAGCTTGAGCAATCCGCACCCAACATCAGGGCGGTAGAGCGAGTAGAGCCTGTGCCGAGTGGTCCTACGCTCTCCGTGGTCTATGAAGAGGTCAAAGCTCTGGGCAAGCGGTGTGAGAAGGAGGAGAGCGAACGTTGGGCTTCCACAAAGCTGTTGATAGGATGGTGCGGGGATCTTCCAATATCACAGTTTACTCGTCCTATCATGTTGGACTTCAGAGACAATGTGTTGCGGTGCATGCCGGTGCACATGTCACAAAAAAAAGTGTTTCAAGGGAAGACCCTGAAACAGGTCATGGAGATGAAACACAAGAAGGTGGTTTCTACAACGACGGTAAACAATCATCTCTCCAGGCTCAGATCTGTTTTTAATTACGCTGTTCGACACGGATACATTCTGACCAGTCCGACCGTCGACCTGGAATTGACACCAGACAAGAGCCCGGATGAGGAACGTACCGCTTATACAAAAGACCAGCTTCAGAGGATGATTAATGGTCTTTCAGAGCATGCAGTCAGAGGAGGGGATTTGCGCCATATGCGATTCTGGGTGCCATTGATTGCATTGTACTCTGGTGCTCGACTTAATGAAATCTGCCAGATGTGTATTGGTGATGTAGTGGAGATCGACGGTATCCTCTGCTTTGACATAAACGAGCGGAACAAAGAGATAACTCACAAGAATGTGAAGAATAAGTCGTCTCGTAGACGTATTCCTATTCATCCTGATCTTATTGAGCTAGGCTTTCTTCGGTTCGTTGCTAAACGCAAGCGAGCTTTCCGTAAACACCGACATGAGTTTGTGAATCTCTGGCCCGCAGCTTCGTATCAGGAAAAGAAAGGATGGCGCCGCAAGATCAGTCACTGGTTCAACGAGGTTTTCCGTACCGAATTTCTCACTCCAAAAGAGCTGGCCGACCATAGGGCTGGTCGCAAGAGCTATTGTTTCCACTCCTTAAGGCATGTGTTTATTTCCCAGTGTCAGTCGCAAGCTCGCATGAATGCTCGTATCGAAATGCGCATTAGCGGGCATGCTGATGAATTTATTTCCGAGGTTCATGCTCGATATGGAAAGGATATGCATCCCAAGGTTCTGCTAGAAGAGTTGGTGAAGCTGGATTACGGGTTGGACGTTTCAAAGTTGCGGAATCGCTATTAAACTGTTCCCCCATGTCAGCCGAGACCTCCAGCTGACATGGGGAGCCAATGTTTACAGGGGTTCTGTGGCTTTTTCGACCGGTTTGCCCCATGTCCCCGGTGAAGGAGGCCTCAAACTATTTTTTATATCGTATAAATGTTTATTCATCTAACAGCTATCACTTCACATTGAACCGTCTAAAGAACAAATGCTTCTCGGCAGAAATACTTCCTCGTTCCCCTATGTCAAAGTGCCAATCGCACTCCCGCATTCCGATTTCTTTGAGTTCATTGGGATTTAGAGCGAAATCATATGTCGTAGACTGCAAGGCCACTTTATTAGTCACCCACATACTGCACTGTAGTTCCCTTGAGCTGGTATTCTGCACTTGCAGTACCTGGCCTATGCCTATTTTTGAATTTCGGAAACCCAACTGGACAGGAGGCTTTAAGCCGTAGCCCATCAAATGCATCACAAATAATGCAACCACAGAGACAATCAGGCTCGGAACGAAGTGTTTTGTAAATAGGTACAGGATAGCTAAGCATATGCTACACATAATCAGTTCAGCCAGGCCAGTGTTCCAGAACCATTTGAGACCGTGGAATATCAAAAAGACAGCAACTAACCCTATCAGCACAAAGGCAATTGCCTTCGCTATGCTCATTATCTTCTTGGGCTTATCTTCCTGAGATCCATTTTCATACAGATCAATTTCCATTCTGTTCCCCCTGGTATTCTGACAGCAGTACTCAGACTCAACTTAACTACTAATTTATAAAGAATACAGTCGCAGTACCCAACTATTTTTAGAGGCTCCTTTTTCATGGATAGCCCCAGTTCGGTTGATCTACATGGGGTATTTGTTATCCCCCAGGGTACCTGCGGGATATGACTTCGTCGGATGGTTTTGCCAAAGTCTCTGCGAGAGTGGCTTAAAGCCATTTTAAAATGATTACTTTTTCGTCCCTAATAGAGAGAGGGGGGAGGGGCAAAAAAAAGGAGGTCGCATTGACCTCCCCTTCTTGGAACCACCCGAGGGCGGTTATTTCAGTTTGTAGATCGTGGCCACCGTTGCTTCATACTTGATGGTATCAGGCGCAAAGAATGGCAGACCTGATTCCTCGTTCATTGGCATATCACCAAGCAGAGGATTGCCATACAGATTATCATCAGAAATGTACGGCTTGAACTGAGTTTCAAGCCCAGCAAAACCATCCGTGGAGATAGCAAACAATCCCCCGAGCTTAACCCCGGAAGCTTCCGAAAGAAGTTCTGCTTCCTGACGTGCCTTCCTGCATGCCTCACCCGTCAATGCTCTAGAAACAGCCTCCTTCTGTGTGCTAGTAAACTCGGCCTGAACCTGCGTCACGTT
>JAROAZ010000036.1 GCA_029432775.1 Pontiellaceae bacterium B12227
TCGTGTAGCCGCCAGGATGGCGGCGGTACGCGCTGTATCGCAGGCATCTTGCCTGCTCCATGCAGAGCAAATGGCGCTTAAGTCAGCGCCATTAGTGCTCTGCACCGTTTTCCGCGGGTGAGTTAAAACGGTGTGACGCAAAGCGAGTCTGAGCTGGCGAAAGACAACCACCATTCTACAAAAAGTTCCAGCCATTGGAAAATCCAATGGCTGGAACGGCGTTGGGGGGATGTTGTTGGAAAAGGGTGCTCCGAAGGTCGCGATGACCTTCAGGGACTTGGGGGGAGGGGAATCTATCGGCGCCGACCGCCACCGTCGGGCGGTCCGTCAGGAGCCTCATCTTCGGAGATGTAGCCGTCTCCATTCTGATCAGCCTGCGTAAAGTGTTCATCGGGACCGTCAAATTCTTTGGCTGAAACCCGGCCATCGCCATCCTTATCCAGCCGTGCAACAAAATCCTCAGCGGAGGCATCCTGCGGTCCGCCGCGGCCGCCCTGCTGTCTTCCGCCGGGCCCCTGCTGGCATCCTGTAACTGCGGCAATCAGTAGAATAAGACTCAATTGTTTAATCATCCATATGCTCCATTCGTTTCCAATGATTGGAACGGAAGATAGCACCCCTTTCCTTAAGTCAGGATGAAGACACACTAAATTTCACCGACGTTCGTTTAATTAAAATAACAGGGAGTTTATTCATGAAGACCATATTAGCCATCGCATTCATCACCGCAGGCGTTTCTTTTGCTCAACGGACCGAACCCACCTCCCAAACCGAACCCAAACTCAAAACTTTGCTGGAGCGACGACCCGAACTGGATGCAAACAAGGATGGCGTCCTGACGCTGACCGAGCTCCGCGCGTCACGCGGCCAGCAACGGGAACGTCCTCAACCTCAAAAAACGGCACCGACCTTTGAAAATGTTTCCTACGGCCCGCACGATTCCATGCAGCTCGATTTCTGGAAAGCGGACTCTGCCCAACCGGCCCCGCTTTTTGTCTTCATCCACGGCGGCGGATTCCGCGGAGGAGATAAAGCCTCCGTTAATCCAACCCTGTTGCAAGGGTTTCTCAAAGCCGGCGTTTCAGTTGCCTCAATCAACTACCGCCTCTCCGGCATCGCCCCCTACCCCGCGCAGATGCACGACAGCGCCCGGGCCGTCCAGTTTCTACGATCAAAATCCAAAGATTGGAACATCGACCCAACCCGACTTGCAGCTGGCGGCGGTTCGGCCGGATCCGGCATCTCCCAGTGGCTCGGTTTTCATGACGATCTCAAAAAGCCGGAAAGCAAAGATCCCATTGAAAAGTATTCTACCCGGCTCTCCTGCGTTTTAGCGTTTGGAATGCAATCCACCTACGACCCGCGTATCATTAAAGAAATCATTCCCGGAGATGCCTATAACGACAAAGCCCTCAAACCGTTCTACGGACTTTCCAATGATTGGAACTGGGATACGGATAAAATTGACGATGCCCTGGATGCGCTCATCAAGGATGCCTCCCCTAACAACCACCTGACGAAGGACGACCCGCCCGTTTTCATCTTCCATGCCGAAAGAGCGCGTACCCCAGGCAACATTCATCATCCGAATTTTGGAGACTACCTCGCCGCCACCATGGAAAAACTCGGCATTGAACAGGTCCGCAAAACCGATGCCGACTACGACTCCCGAACCGCCCCCTACGAGGAAATGGTTCAATTCACTCTGCGCCACCTCAACGCGGCCGAAACGCCGTAGCATGGTTCTCCGGGCCGTGTAACAAACGGCGCGGAGCACCGTTCTACAACCACTCACACTCTAAATGCGAGAACTGTCCCGCCCTAAGACCAGCCTTTTCAGGATTCTGACGGATATACTTTCGCCATACTGCCAGCTCTTCTCGATCCCGCACCAGCCGGTCATAATTTTCCTGCTGCCACAGCTTCCCTTCTTTAAACCCAAGCTTCGACAGTCGTGTCGAAACGAATCCCTTCACTGAAGCCAGGATGTCTTCCAACTCCGTAGAACGGTGCTCTGCGCCGTTTTCTTCCGCCCCGCCACACGGCCCGGAGGACCGTGCTGCTGTAGAACGGTGCTCCGCGCCGTTTATTCCGCAGATGGGCTGCGCCAGCAGATGCACATGGTTCGGCATAATCACATAGTCTCCCACCCACCAGCGACTACCGTGAAAATGGCCGAGAGCATCAGCCAGCACCTCCCGTGCTTCCAGCCTTCGGAACAGACAACAACCGTGGCACCGGTCCAGTTCAACATGCAGCCGCCGGGCACTCCGCCGCACAAATTCTTCACGTAAAGGTTCCGGCAATTCCGTAGAACGGTGCTCCGCGCCGTTTCCTCCCACACAGGAAAACGGCGCAGAGCACCGTTCTACTCCATGCGCCTCCAACCACAACTGATCTTCCTCCCGCCATTGCAACAGCTTCTGCTGCGGAATGGAGTCCCCGAGCCTGAACGTCACAAAATAGGTTGCTCTGTCTTGCCGCCAATGCGGCAGGTTCCGGTGATAAATGCGCATTGGAGCACGAGGGTTAAAGGCATGAAAGCAAGGTTGTTCATTTCGGCCGGACATGCCGCACAGCATAACTTCCACCGGTTTTGTATCAACCGAAAAGTAGAACGGCCCTCCAGATCATTTAAACGGCGCGAAGCACCCTTCTACTTATCGTACTCCCGGCTCAGGTCATCGACGAGTTCGAGCATGAGGTCTTTACGCACACTGGATTTTCGCCAGAACAGGGCAATGGTGCGCTCGGCACCGCCGCCTTTCAGCTTTAAGTAGCGCAGATGCGGATTACGTTTCGCCACACAATTCGGAATCAGCGAAACCGCGCGGCCCATCGAAATCATCTGCAGCAGGGTTTCCATGGAAGACGCCCGGAAGTTGAGTACTTCGCCAATCCCGGCGGTGGCACAATATTCCAACGCCTCTTTTCTTAAACAGTGCCCCTCCTCCAGCAGCAGCAGCTTCTCGGTGGACAGCTTTTCCGAGGTGATGGTTTTACGTTTGGCCAGCGGATGCCCCGGCCCCACCCCCACATAGAACTCTTCAGAAAAGATAATTCCGGAATCCAGCTCAATATGCTCTTCCGGCAGGGCCAGAAAAGCGGCGTCAATGGTTCCGGCCTTCAGCCGCTCAATCAGAACATGGGTCTTCTCTTCGATCAGGTTGACCTGCAGGCTTGGATAGCAATCGACCAGGTGATCGATAATCTGCGGGAAATAATATGGCGCCAGCGTCGGAAAGGCTCCAATGGAAAGCTGCCCGGCGTAGGGATCGTTCCACACCTTGGAAAGCTCCTCCACCTCGGCCACCTGCTGCATCACAATGCGCGCGCGTTCCAGCACCTCTTTTCCGGCCGGCGTAAAGAAGAACCCTTTGGTGCCCCGCTCCAGCAACTGGATGCCCAGCTCCTCTTCCAATTTTTTAATCTGAATACTCAGCGCCGGCTGACTCACGTGGCACGCATCGGCCGCCTTATGAAACCCGCCCTGTTTTTCCAGCGCCAATAGATACTCGAATGCCCGTAAATTCATGCCCGGAGTATTGATAAGTTTTATTTATCATTCCAGTAAATTCTATAAATTTTACAAAACACCTATTCCGAGGCACTGTATTGCCCATCGAAAGAAACAACGCATTTAACAACTAACAGGAGAAAACAAATGATCAAAGTAGGACAACCCGTAGAAGAATTCGCAATGGCCGCATTTCAGAACGACGAAATCAAGGACATCAAACTGTCGGACTACAAAGGCAAGTGGGTCGTACTGGCCTTCTACCCGGCCGACTTCACCTTCGTCTGCCCGACCGAGCTCGAAGAGCTGGCGGAACTCTATCCGAAATTCCAGGAAGCCGGCGCGGAAGTGATCTCCGTTTCCACCGACACCGCCTTTGTTCACAAAGCCTGGCACGATGAATCTCCAGCCATTGGAAAAGTCGACTACCCGATGGGTGCAGATCCGACCGGAGCCGTTTCCAAGCAGTTCGGCGTTTACATCGAAGAAGAAGGTCTTGCCCTGCGCGGCACCTTCATCATCGATCCCGACGGCAACCTGAAGACAGCAGAGATCCACGACCTCGGCATCGGCCGCAGTGCCGGAGAGGCCCTGCGCAAACTGGAAGCCGCCAAGTTCGTTCACGAAAACGGCGACCAGGTTTGCCCGGCCAACTGGACGCCTGGCGGCGACACGCTGGTTCCCGGTCTGGACCTTGTAGGTAAAATCTAAGCAGCAAAGCTGCGGTCTTAGGTCCAAGAGTCGCAAGTCGAAGGTCTTACCCCTTCCTCTGACGTTCGACCTTGGACCGAGAGACTTTTGACTATATTTCCAAAAAACATCCCCAAAGTCCTCCCGCCCCTCCCCCGGGCGGGGGGCACCCCTTAAAAGATGTAGCACGGTGCTCTGCGCCGTGTACCCGAAGGCGAAACGGCGCAGAGCACCGTTCTACGAAAACCAGGAGAGAGCCATGTTAGACCAAGCCACCCTCAATCAGTTAAAAACCGTTTATGCCGAACTTGCGTCTTCCTACCGCCTGCTGGTATCCGCCAAAGGACATGTGGCCGGAGCAGAGCTTCTGGAAATGCTCAACGATGTCGCCTCGACGTCCAACAAAATCTCTGTAGTCGAACAGGATGCCGAAGGGTTCCTGTTCCAGATCGAACGCGACGGCGACGTACTGCCGATTATTATTCGGGGCGTTCCCGGCGGCCATGAATTCACCACGCTGATTCTCGCCATCCTCAATGCCGATGGAAAAGGCAAGCAGCCGGACGAAGGCATTCAAAACCGGATCAAGGCCCTGAAGGGCCCGATCCAGCTGACCACCTATGTGTCCACCAGCTGCGTCAACTGCCCCGATGTGGTACAGGCCCTCAACCAGATGGCGTTAATTCACGACGACTTCCAGCATGAGATGGTGGAAGGCACCCATTTTCAGTCCGAGATTTCCGAGCGAAAAATTCAGGGCGTTCCCTCCGTGATGGTGGGCGATACGCTGCTGCATGCCGGTAAAGCGGACCTTTCTGAACTGCTCGATAAACTGGAAGCACACTATGGTGCCGGCGAGATGCAGTCTGGAGAAATTAAAGAGTATGACGTCGCCGTTATCGGCGGCGGCCCAGCCGGCGCATCGGCGGCCATCTATGCCGCCCGCAAAGGACTCAAAACCGCCATCATTGCTGAGCGGATCGGCGGGCAGGTGAATGAAACCAAAGGCATTGAAAACCTGATCTCGATTCCCTACACCGAAGGGCCGCATCTTGCAAACAGCCTGTTTGAACACATCAAAGAATACCCGATTGAAATTCTCGAGCACCGCCGCGTGGAAAGCATTGAAGACGGCGACCGTAAAACGCTGCACATGAAAGGCGGCGAAATCGTAACGACCGGCGCGCTCATTCTCGCCACCGGAGCCAAATGGCGGCAGCTCGGTATTCCCGGCGAAAAAGAAAACATCGGCCGCGGCGTGGCCTTCTGTCCGCATTGCGACGGCCCCTTCTATAAAGACAAGCCGGTCGTGGTGGTTGGCGGAGGAAACTCCGGCGTCGAAGCGGCTATCGATCTCGCCGGCATCTGCTCCGAGGTTACCCTGCTTGAATTTTCAGATCAGCTGAAGGCCGATGACGTGCTCGTTGAAAAACTCCAATCCCTGGAAAATGCAACCATCAAACTGAATATGGCGGCAGCCAAGGTGCTGGATAACGGATCAAAAGTAATCGGAATCGAAGCCAACGACCGGATCGACGATGTTAAAGAAACCCTTAACGCCGACGGCATCTTTGTGCAGATCGGACTCGTTCCGAACAGCGCTCCCTTTGCCGAGCTGGTTGAATTGAACCGGATGGGCGAGATCGTAGTCGATGGCCATTGCCGCACCGATAAAACCGGAATCTATGCCGCCGGCGACCTGACAACCGTTCCCTACAAACAGATAATCATCGCCATGGGAGAAGGCGCAAAAGCCGGCCTTTCCGCCTTCGAGGACTTTGCCCGGGGGAACATCGTTCCCTTGACAAAATGAACCAGCCCGACAAAATGCCGACTAAACAGGTGTCATTATACGCACTATTAAAACCAACCGCAGGAGAGACCCATGAATACGGAAGGAAAATGCCCGTTCATACACAAGGCTGGCGGCGGCACAACGAACCAGGACTGGTGGCCGAACCAAATACGGCTTGATGTCCTGCACCAGCAATCCTCAAAGTCCAATCCGATGGGCGAGGATTTCAACTATGCCGAGGCGTTTAAAAAGCTCAACCTCAAGGCGGTGAAGAAAGACCTCACCCAACTCATGACCGACTCACAGGAGTGGTGGCCGGCCGACTGGGGACACTACGGAGGGCTCTTCATCCGTATGGCGTGGCACAGCGCCGGCACCTACCGTGTTGGCGACGGGCGCGGCGGGGCCGGAACCGGCAACCAGCGTTTTGCCCCCATCAACAGCTGGCCCGACAACGGGAATCTCGACAAAGCCCGGCGCCTGCTTTGGCCGATCAAACAGAAGTATGGCAACAAACTCTCCTGGGCCGATCTGCTCATTCTCGCCGGCAACGTTGCCCTGGAGTCGATGGGCTTCAAGACCTATGGTTTCGCCGGCGGGCGCGCGGACATCTGGGAACCGGAAATTGATACCTATTGGGGCGCTGAAGAAGAGTGGCTGGCAACGAGCGACAAACCCAAGAGCCGATACAGCGGCAAGCGCGATCTTGAAAACCCGCTGGCCGCCGTGCAGATGGGTCTGATCTACGTCAACCCGGAAGGGCCGGACGGCAATCCGGATCCCGTGGCTTCCGGCCATGATGTACGCGACACTTTTGCCCGTATGGCCATGAACGACGAGGAAACCGTGGCGTTGGTCGCCGGCGGCCATACCTTCGGCAAATGCCACGGCGCGGGCGATGCCGCCAACGTCGGCCCCGAACCCGAAGCGGCGCCCATGGAACAAATGGGACTGGGCTGGAAGAGCAGCTATAAAAGCGGCAAAGGTGGCGATGCCATCACCAGCGGCATCGAAGGGGCCTGGAAACCGAACCCGACCACGTGGGATATGGGCTACCTGAAGGTGCTCTTCAAATACGACTGGGAACTGGTTAAAAGCCCGGCGGGCGCGCACCAATGGCATGCCAAAGATGTGGATAAAGAAGATATGGTGGTGGATGCGCACAACCCGAAAAAAATGCATCCGCCGATGATGACCACAGCAGACCTTTCGCTGAAGATGGACCCGGCCTACGAACCGATTGCTCGGCGCTTCCTGGAAAATCCGGACGAGTTTGCCGATGCCTTTGCGCGGGCCTGGTTCAAGCTGACGCACCGCGACATGGGTCCGAAATCGCGCTACCTCGGCCCCGAAGTTCCCGAAGAAGATCTGATCTGGCAGGACCCGGTCCCGCCGGCGAATCATAAGCTGATCACCAGTCCCGACATCAAGGAACTGAAAAAGCAGATCCTGGCATCCGGCCTGTCGATCTCCCAGCTGGTTTCCACCGCCTGGGCTTCGGCATCCACCTTCCGCGGCTCCGATATGCGCGGCGGAGCCAACGGAGCCCGCATCCGCCTCGCACCGCAGAAAAACTGGGAAGTCAACCAGCCGGCACGACTGAAAAAGGTGCTGAAGACGCTCGGAGCAATACAGGCTAAGTTTAACCGGAAGCACAACAGGAAAAAGGTTTCGCTGGCCGATCTGATTGTGCTCGGCGGCTGTGCTGCGGTGGAGGAAGCCGCAGCAAAGGCGGGTCATAAGGTGAAGGTGCCCTTCAAGCCGGGACGTACGGATGCCTCAGAAGAGCAGACCGATGCAAAATCTTTCGACTATCTCGAACCGGCGGCAGACGGCTTCCGGAACTATCTGCCGCGGAAGTATTCCGTTTCCGCCGAAGACCTGCTGGTAGACCGGGCGCAGCAACTGAAGCTGACCGCGCCCGAGCTGACCGTGCTCGTCGGTGGACTGCGTGTGCTGGGTGCAAACTTCAGGAACTCGAAGAATGGCGTATTCACCAAGCGCAAGCAGACGCTCACCAACGACTTCTTCGTCAACCTCGTTGATATGGGTATCGAATGGAAACCCGTTTCAAAAGAGGCCGATGAATTTGAGGGTATTAACCGCAAAACAAACAAGGTGAAGTGGACCGCAACGCGGGCTGATCTCGTCTTCGGTTCCAACTCCCAGCTCCGGGCTCTGGCGGAAGTCTATGCCCAATCCGATGCAAAGAAGAAGTTTGTGAACGACTTCGTGGCGGCCTGGGATAAGGTGATGAATCTGGATCGATTTGATCTCGACTAGCACCCTCTAATGCAGCATGAAAAGCATCCCGTTGCCGGGATGCTTTTTTGCAGGATGAGCACAACAACCTTCCAACCTTTGGAAATGATTATGTGGGACGAACGATACGCAGCAGATGAATATATCTTCGGAACGGAGCCGAATGATTTCCTGAAAGCCAAGACCCACGAACTGAAACCGGGCAGCGTGCTTTGCCTGGCCGATGGCGAAGGGCGCAACGGAGTCCATCTGGCAAAGCTGGGTTTTGACGTCACGGCCGTAGATGTTTCAGCAGTCGGATTAGAGAAAGCCAAAAAACTGGCGGCGGAAAGCGGTGTGGAAATCACAACCATCCAGGCCGACTTAAATGATTTTGTCATTGAGCCGGACCGCTGGGATAACATTATTTCCATCTTCTGCCATCTGCCGGAGCCGCTGCGCAAAAAGGTCCATACAGCTTCAGCCGAAGGCCTGACTTCCGGAGGCACCTTCCTGCTCGAAGGCTACACCATTAAACAGCTGGAAATGCCCGGCATCGGCGGTCCGCCCGTCCCCGAATTGATGATGTCGTCCGAAATGCTGAAGCAGGACTTCCAAACCTTGGAAATCATCCAGGCCTTGGAAGCCGAACGGGATGTCAACGAAGGCAGTAAACACAGTGGTCCATCTGCCGTTGTTCAGCTCTTCGCACGGAAGAAATAAACCTATTTAGATTAAATACGTATTTATCTGTAGGCATTTTAAGTCTAGCCAACTCAGAACCCCTCCCATATAAGAACACTTCTTATCTAATGGGAGCTATACAATGGCTTGGAAATGCACAGTATGCGGATACATTCACGAAGGCGACGAAGCGCCGGAGACCTGTCCGGTCTGCGGCGCCCCGGCATCCGTGTTTGAACAGGAAGTTTCGGAAGCCACTCCAGCTTCCAAGGTTTGGAAGTGCAATGTCTGCGGCTACGAACACGAAGGTCCCGAACCGCCCGATCCCTGCCCCGTCTGCGGCGTTCCTGCCTCCGAGTTTACTGAAGAGGCGGCCGCCGAAGCTCCAACAGAAGTCATTGCTGAAGAAGCAACAGTCTCCGACGTGATGGTTCAAACCATGGTCAACTGGGGCGTCACCCACGTCTTCGGTATGGTCGGCCACTCCAACCTCGGGTTGGCCGATGCCATCCGCAAACAATGCGAAGCCGGCAAGCTGAACTACATCGGCATCCGCCACGAAGGCGCCGCCTCGTTCGCGGCCTCGGCCTATGGCAAGCTGACGGGGAAACCGGCCGCGTGTCTGGCGATTGCCGGCCCCGGCGCCACCAACCTTTTAACCGGATTATGGGACGCGCGGATGGACCGGATACCGATCCTCGCCCTGACCGGACAGATCGACACACAGGTACTTGGCCCCGGCGCCTTTCAGGAAGTCGATCTGGCCGCGGCCTTTTCCAGCGTCGCCTGCTGGAGCCAGACCGTGCTCGATACGAGCCACCATGCCGAACTGATGAACCTGGCGCTGAAGAATGCCATCCTGCAGCGCGACGTCGGCCACCTGATTTTCCCGAACGAAGTGCAGACCCTGCCCGCGCCGCTTCCAAGCATTGGAAGTCCGGAAGGCCGACTTCCAGACCTTGGAACTTCGCCGCCGGAAGCGGCGGTTTTCCAGGCATTGAAACGGTTGAACAAAGCCGAACGCCCGGCGATCATCGTCGGCCACGGCGCACGGTTTAAAATGGATGCCGTGCTGAAGCTGGCGCGCGAACTGAACTGCCCGGTCATTACCACCTTTAAAGGTAAAGGACTGATCCGCGATGACGATCCGCTGGGCTGCGGCGTGCTCGGCCGCAGCGGCACGCTGGTTTCCGCTCACTTTATGAACAGTGCCGACCTGCTCGTGGTCTTCGGCGCCTCGTTCTCGCAGCACACCGGAATCAACAAGGACATCCCGACCATTCAGGTGGACCTCGACCCCATTACGCTCGGTAAATTCCATGCGGTAGATGTTCCGGTGGTTGGAGAAATCGGCCTCACCGCCGACCTCTTTTTCCAGGGATTGGAAAACCCGGCCTGCGAGGATCGCACCGCCGAAATTGCAGACAAAAAAGCTGAGTGGAAAACGGAAAAAGAATCCCGTGCCAAAAAAGATAATGGCAACGGTCTGAACGCGGCGAGTGTTTTTGAACAGCTCAGCGAACTGATACCGAAAGAAGCCGTGATTGCGGTGGACGTGGGCAACAACACCTATTCGTTCGGGCGCTATTTCGAGAGCAAAGGCCAGCCGGTGCTGATGTCCGGCTATCTCGGCTCCATCGGTTTCGGCTATCCCGCCGCTATGGGTGCGTGGGCCGCTGAACCCAACCGACCGATCGTAGCGCTGACCGGCGACGGCGGCTTCGGGCAATACATGGCCGAGCTGTGCACGGCGGTGAAATACAACATGAACATTACCCATATTCTGATTAACAACAACGAGCTCGGTAAAATCAGCACCGAACAGAAGATGGCCGATATGACCGTCTGGGAAACCAACCTTCATAATCCGGACTTTGCGGAATATGCCGAGGTTTGCGGTGCCAAAGGATTCCGGGTTGAAAAGCCGGAAGACCTTGCAGCCGACGTGAATGCCGCACTGGCCTATGACGGGCCGGCGCTGGTGGAGATCATGAGTGATCCTGAGCTTATATAACCGCGCCTTATTAAGATTAAATACTATCTAGTAGGAATACTGAACAACATTTTACAGACTGGGTCGATATCGCTTTAATTCGAGCCGGTTCGATGAGGAAATTTATGATGACATATGTATGCAGCGTTTGTGGATTTGAGCATGGACAGGATGGCGAACTGCCGGATGATTGGGCGTGCCCGGTTTGCGGAGCAGGCAAAAGTCTGTTCGAAGCCAAAGGTGACAGCAGCGACGAAACAGCCGATCCGACTCCAAACGAAGCACCGGCCGCAGAAGCTGAAGGCAGCTATCTGAAGGATTGGCAGCGACCGTCCGACGACACGGAAGGCAGGATGGCCGACATCCATGCGATGGCCGAAACCGGACACTCCATCTACGAACCGATGCGCACGAAGCTTCCGGTGGTTTCATGGAACGACATCCTGATGACGGGTGCCCAGCTCAACCCGATGCCGCTGGCGCACGATGCCGCCGTTTCGACCAAAACGGTCATCGGAAAGAACGCGGCCCGCCCGATGGAACTGGAAACGCCGCTGATGGTTTCGCACATGTCGTACGGCGCCCTTTCGAAGGAAGCCAAGATGGCACTGGCTAAAGGCAGTGGACTGGTGGGTGCGGGGATGTGTTCGGGCGAAGGCGGTATCCTGCCGGAGAGTCGTGCGCTGGCCCACAAATATATTTTTGAATACGTTCCGAACCAATACAGCGTCACCGATGAAAATCTGCAACATGCCGACGCCATCGAAATCAAGATCGGCCAATCAGCGAAGCCCGGTATGGGCGGACATCTTCCGGGCGACAAAGTAACCGATGAAATCGCCCTGATCCGCGGTCGGGAAAAAGGTAAGGAGATCATCAGTCCGTCTACCTTCAGCGATATCCAAACCGTGGAAGAGCTGAAAGCAAAAGTGGATTGGCTGCGCGGGAAATCCGGCGGCCGACCGATCGGCATTAAGTTTGCGGCGGGTAATATTGAAGACGATCTGGAAATGGCGCTGGCAGCGGGTCCCGACTTCATCACCATCGACGGACGCACCGGAGCCACCGGCTCGGCCCCGAAATACATTAAAGCCGCCACCTCGGTTCCGACCATCTATGCTCTTCACCGTGCTCGAAAATATCTGGATGCCATGAATTCGGATGTCCAACTGATCATTACCGGAGGCTTTCGCGTTTCATCCGACATGGCGAAGGCAATCGCCATGGGCGCCGACGCGATTGCCGTGGCCAGTGCGGCCATGATGGCGATCGGCTGCCAGCAATACCGCATGTGCGGCACCGGCCGCTGCCCGGTCGGCATCACCTCGCAGGATCCCGAACTGCGGGCACGACTGGATGTGGATCAATCAGCGCAGCGTCTGGCCAACTATTTCACCGTCTGCAACGAAGAGCTGAAAATCTTCGCGCGCATTACCGGAAATGCCGACGTGCACGGAATGGATTCGAAAAACCTATTCACCACGAACACCGAAATTTCTGAACACACCGACATTAAGCACGCCTGATGAAACCATCACCTCCCATCGATATTGAACAGCGGCTCGCAAACCTCACCGAGGCGTGTCGTGCTACCGGTATGCGGGTGACCCACCAGCGGTTGGAAATTTTCCGGGAGGTCGCAAAGACCAGCGAACATCCCGATGCAGACACCATTTTCCAACGGGTCCGCAAACGGCTGCCAACCGTTTCGCACGATACGGTGTATCGTACGTTGGCTTCGCTCGAGGAAATGGGCCTCATCAGCCGGGTCGATCCAGCGCGTGGCGGAGCGCGCTATGATGCCAACTGCGACAAGCATCATCACTTTGTCTGTACTGAATGCGGAGCCATTACCGACATCTATTTGCAATACGAACCGCCCCTTCCCGAGGGAATCGAAAATCTAGGCGATGTCGAGTCCCTGCACCTGCAGGTTCGCGGGATTTGCCAAAACTGTAAAACTAACTAACCAAGGAGAAAATCCATGCCAGAACTCAAAGGTACTGAAACCGAAAAAAACCTGCTGAAATCATTCGCCGGAGAATCCCAGGCGCGTAACCGCTACACCTACTTTGCATCCGTTGCAAAAAAAGAAGGTCTCGTGCAGATCTCTGCCATGTTCCAGACTACGGCTGATCAGGAAAAGGAACACGCCAAACGCTTCTTCAAACAGCTTGAAGGCGGCGGCGTGGAAATCACGGCCATGTTCCCGGCCGGCGTGATCGGCACCACGGCAGAAAACCTGAAAGCTTCGGCTGACGGCGAAAACGAAGAGTGGACTGAACTCTACCCGGCCTTCGCAGCCAAAGCGCGTGAAGAAGGCTTTGAAGCCGCTGCCGTGATCTGGGAAAAAATCGCGATTGCCGAAAAACAACATGAAAAACAGTACCGCGATCTGCTGGCCAACCTCGAAGCCGGCAAGGTCTTCAAAAAAGACGGTGTTGTAATCTGGCAGTGCCGTAACTGCGGATTCATCCACGAAGCCGCTGAAGCGCCCGGCATGTGCCCGGCCTGTGCACATCCGCAGGCGCACTTCGAAGTGCTGGCAGAAAACTACTAAGAGGCTTCGCCTCTGTCAAAAGGTCGTAGGTCTGAAAGTCAAAGGTCGCAGGATCATGACTTTCGACCTGCGACCTTAAGACCTTCGACTATAAAGCTGCGACCGCGCGCTCGATCAGCGCCTTGGTGAGCAGGATGCCTTCCGTTGCACCAGGTTTGCCGCCTTCCCACTCAACGCCGACATAGCCCTTATAGCCCGAATCGGCTACGATTTTCATGATCCGGAAATAATCGGACTTTGTTTCGTTTCCTTCGGCATCGAATGAATGACTTTTAGCACTAACGCCTTTAGCAAAGGGCATCAGTTCTTCCATGCCCAGATAGCGGTCATATTCCTCGCCGGTCTTGCGGTCGATTCTGAAGTTTCCGAAGTCCGGCAGCGTTCCAATGGTTGGAAGGTTTACCATTTTCATTACGCCGGACAACCAGGCCCCGTTGCTTGAAAGTCCACCGTGGTTTTCCACAATCACGCTGAGGCCATAGGGCTTCGCGGCTTCGGCCAGTTTGGTCAGCCCGTCGGCCGCGAGCTTCTGCTGCTCTTCGTAGGAGCCTTTGCTTCCGGCATTGACTCGAATCGAATGACAGCCCAATTGCTGAGCGGCCGCCATCCAGGGCAGATGTTTTTCAACGGTCTGCTTGCGCTTGGCCTCATCAGGATCGCCAACGGTTCCGCAACGGTCGCACATAATGAGCACACTCTCCACTCCTTCGCCGTCGGCCCGTTTCTTGAGTTCGTTAAAATAGGCTTCGTCGCCCTCTTTTCCGAAATAAAAGGAGTTCACATATTCAAGGCCGCTGATGCCGCACTCATTTTTTGCATACTTTGCAAAGTCAAGCGGGTCGAGCTTATCGGCACCGGGTTCCTTCCCCCAATGCAAGTTCCGGACAGACCATTGGGCCAGAGAGATCTCGAATGCCCGCCTGGGTTGGCGGCCTCCGGCAAAAGCCATGGTTCCGGATGCTGCGGCCATGGTCGTAATAAATGTTTCTCTGTTCATCATCATCTCCTTTATGTATCAGATTGCTTTCCACTCTGTTCGCGCACGGAACAGGTCTTCGCCTTCGACCATGATCCCATGGTTAATCAATAGACCATCCTGCTGCCGGCAAATGGACACCTCGTGGCCATAGACCGCCTCGGAAAGATAATTCACTTCCAGGGTTTGGATAATGTGCGCCTGATGAAATTCCAGCGGTAAGCTGTTCAGAATCCATTCAACATAGCGGATGTTGCTGACGTGCCCGTTCTGATCGAGGTCGCCGTAGTTCACCGGCATCGGGTTTCCACCTTCACAGCCACAACTTTTCAGTCGGCTCAGTTTGGAAGAGAATACTTTCCGACCGATCGGCAGATTACTGTCGGTCCACCAGTCGGGAATAACACGTTCCCTTTTTTCGAAGTCGATCATGAACCATGCGGTACTCGCCCGCATCAGCATCTTTCCATCGGAGTCGGTGAGTTCAAAATCACGGTAATAAAAGAGTCGATCCTTTCCCGAGGGCCAAGTGCAAAGCTTCACGGTCTCGCCCCACTGCGGAAGGCGCTCTACCTTAATCCGCATGCGGGAAAGTACCCACGCCATATTCAATGCGGAAAGATGGGTATGCCCCAACCCGAAATGTTCGGCGTGATAATAGGCCGCTTCCTGCATGTATTTGCAGAATACCGGCAGCCGGGCCGTGCAGTTGGTATCCACATCGAACGAGCGGATCTCAAACTCCATTTCCCATTCGGGCTGTATATTTCCAGACATAGGAGGATTAAACACCAAGGCACTAAGAACTCCAAGAAAAGCATATTACCTATTGCCTCTCAGCCTTTGAGATCTTAGTGCCTTGGTGTTTAAATCGTTTTCGCCTGCATCTCTTTCGGGAGTGCCAGCTGATGATGGTGGCAGATGGCGATGGCGAGGGCATCGGCGGCATCTTCCTGTGGTTGTTCTTTCAGATTCAGCAGACGCATCACCATTTTGGCGACCTGCGCTTTATCCGCCGTACCCATGCCGACCACGGCCGATTTTACCTTACGGGGTGTATACTCAGAAATAGTCAGCTGCTGAACCGCACAGGAGGCAATGGCCGCGCCCCGCGCCTGCCCCAATACCATGGCCGTTTTAGGATTCTTTGCAAAAAAAGCGCCCTCGATCGCGGCGCAGTCGGGTTTATGGTCTTCAATAAGGTCGGAGATGGTGACGTATATATTTTCCAGACATTGGGAATGCGGCAGCTTCGGTTTATTATGAATCCGGCCATAGGCCAGTGCCCGCATCTCGGCCCCCCGCGCTTCAATGATCGCAACCCCGGTTGATCGCAACGAGGTATCAATACCCAGAATCCGTACAGCTTCTCTACTCATTCGAAACAGCCTAACGGGCTTCCAATCATTGGAAAGAAAAAGATGGAGGCAATTCGCTGGTTTTTATTGCGACAACGGTTTGCACTGCGTTACTTTTTCCTATTTCGAAGGGATACTGCTCATGGAATACTACACCAACATTTTGAACACCATCGGCAACACCCCGCTACTGCGGCTGGAGAAAGTGACCGACTTCCCCATCTATGCCAAAGCAGAATATCTCAATCCCGGCGGAAGCGTGAAAGACCGCGTGGCGCGTCATCTGATTGAGAAAGCCGAGAAGAGCGGCGAGCTGAAACCGGGCATGGTGATTGCAGAAGCCACCTCCGGCAACACCGGCATCGGCGTCACCTTTGTCGGCGTACAGAAAGGGTATCGGGTGATCATCGTGATGCCCGAAAACATGAGCGAGGAGCGCCGTAAAATTATCCAGGCCTTCGGCGGCGAACTGATTACCACTCCGGCGGAAGAGAGCCTGAACGGCTGCCTTGCTAAGCTTGAGGAACTGAAAGAGCAAATTCCGGAACTCTATATTCCCGGCCAGTTTACAAACCCAGGCAATCCGGAAATTCATTATATGACCACCGCCGCGGAAATCTGGAAACAGATGGAAGGGCAGGTGGATGCTTTTGTTGCGGGCATCGGCAGCGGCGGAACGCTGGCCGGCGTCGGAAAATTTCTTAAGGAAAAGAATCCGGATATCCAGATCGTTGCTGTTGAACCGGCGAATGTCTCGGCTCTGCTGGGCCATGAACCCGGCCTGCATAAAATCGAGGGCATCGGCGACGGCTTTATTCCCGATGTACTGGATGTTTCGATGATTGACGACGTGATCACTGTTACAGACGACGATGCCATTGAAACCGCACGGGCCCTGACCCTGAAGGAAGGCGCGCTGGTCGGCACCTCGTCCGGTGCCAATATATGGTCGGCCATCCAGCTCTCGCACCGGATCGGGAAGGATAAAAACATCGTCACGATCCTGCCCGACCGCGCCGAACGCTATTTCAGCACCTCGCTGATTTGAACCACAAAGCCGCGCTTGCACTTTGCATGCATAATGCAGTACATTCTCGGTATGTGAAGGAACAGGAGGTTCGAACATGCCATCGTTACAAGTAAGAGAAATGCCTGCGATGCTCTATGGCACCTTGCAGGAACACGCCAAACGGGAGCACCGAAGCCTTGCCCAACAGGCGGTCGTCACACTGGCCCGGGGAATGGAACTGACGGAAGATCCACGCGAGCGTCGGCAGACGCTATTGACCCGTATAAAAGAGGCTCAGGTTTGTCCGACGGATTTGGAACTCCCTGATGCGGCGGAACTAATTAAAGAGGACCGTGCCCGATGATGGTTGTCCTGGATACGTCGGCGGCGGTTGACCTGGTTCTTCATTCGTCGGAAAGAGAGGCCGAAAGCCGTCTTTTAGCCGATGCGAAATGGGTGCTTGCTCCAACCTTGTTTGTTTCAGAGGTCGCAAACGTTTTCTGGAAATACCATGCGTTTCAAAACATGCCTATGGAACAAGCGGAGTCGGCCATGGAGCTGACGCTGGAGCTTCCGGACTCACTGGCTGACGTTCGGGAATTGTATACCGAGGCTTTTGCGATGGCGTGCCGCACCCGGCACCCGGTATACGACATGCTCTACCTCGTCCTCGCCCGCCGCAACAATGCCCTGCTGCTGACCCGGGACAAGGGACTGATAAAACTGGCAGCCAAGCATGATGTTCGAGTTGAGTAGCGTAAGCCCAATCAAGAAAAGGCCTGCCTTCAAAGGCAGGCCATGATCAACCGCTCACTGATTCAGGCATTATCGCCCCGTCTCAGAATATCGAATCATGAAGGAAAACCCTTCAAAGTTCGATATTCCTTGTTCACGACTCTGCGGTTCAATCTTCCCTACTCCGCGTCGAGCTGTGCGGCAACGTCGTCGGAAAT
The DNA here is from genome assembly GCA_029432775.1 of Pontiellaceae bacterium B12227. GTDB lineage: Bacteria > Verrucomicrobiota > Kiritimatiellia > Kiritimatiellales > Pontiellaceae > Pontiella. The sequence goes on from JAROAZ010000036.1 coordinate 17,777, forward strand.
ATCGAAGTTGGTGTAGACATCCTGAACGTCGTCAAGCGCTTCCAGGGCATCCACAAATTTCATAATCGACTGAGCCTGACTTAACTCTGTGACTTCCACCACGAGATCAGGAATCAACGTCAGTTCGGATTCCGCCATATCAATGCCGGCCTTAGTGATGGCGTCGGAAACGGCATCGTAGTCAGCCGGATCGGTGATCACTTCAAACTGCTCGCCTTCGGTCTTCAGATCTTCCGCACCGGCTTCGAGCACGAGGTCCATCAGCGTATCTTCATCTGTCAGGCTCTTATCGATAAAGATCTGGCCCTTGCGCTGGAACATCCGGCTCACCGCGCCCTGGTCGGCCATGTTCGCACCGGCCTTCGTGAATGCGTGGCGCACTTCGGCAATGGAGCGGTTTTTGTTATCGGTCAGCACCTTCACGACCACAGCAATGCCACCGGCGGCATACCCTTCGTAGGAACCTTCAGTAAGCTGGCCGCCTTCGAGTTCGCCCGTGCCCTTTTTGATGGCGCGTTCGATGTTGTCCTTCGGCATGGAAACGCCTTTGGCTTTCTGAACGAGGGCACGCAGCTGAATGTTATCGTCTACGTTACCGCCACCAGCGGATGCCGCCACGATGATCTCTTTGGCGATCTTACTGAAAACCTTACCGCGCGCGGCATCGGCTTTCCCTTTTTTGTGCTTAATGTTTGCCCATTTACTATGTCCAGCCATATCTAAACCTCCAACTAATACTATTTAACACCCGCTCGCTAACGCTCGCTCAAGACGCAAAGGACACTAAGAATAGTACCTTCGTGGACCTCGTGCCTTCGTGTTTATTTATCCTATCTTGACTTGAGCGAAGCCGCGCTTACCGGAACGGATAATCATACCGTCTTCCGGAGTAATCTGTGCGCGCTCGTCTGTTACTTTTTCATCATTGATTTTTACCGCACCCTGTTTGACCAGACGACGGGCCTCCCCGTTGCTTTTTGCAAACCCGGCTTGCACCATCATACTGAGCAGGCCGATTTCTTCAGCAGGAAGCACCAGCTCCGGGATGTCGTCCGGCAACTCTTTCTGAGCGAAAATCCGCGTGAACTCTTCGGAAGCATTTTTCGCTTCGTCTTCTCCGACAAAACGGGTCACGACGGCCTGGCCGAGCATGTCTTTTACCTTGCGGGGGTGCAGCTCACCATTTTCGACCTGGGCTTTCATCTCAGCCACTTTATCTGCCGGCCAGCAGAGGATGTATTCAAAATATTTCCACATCAGCACATCCGGCACACTCATCAGTTTGCCGTACATGTCGCGCGGGGCTTCATCGACGCCCACATAGTTGTTGAGCGATTTCGACATTTTCTGAACGCCGTCGAGGCCTTCAATCAGCGGAAGGGTCATCACGCACTGCTGCGGCTGCCCCATCACCTTCTGGAGTTCACGTCCAAGCAGCAGGTTGAAGAGCTGGTCCGTTCCGCCCAGTTCGAGGTCGGCTTCGATCATGACCGAATCATAGGCCTGAACCAGCGGATAGAGGAATTCCACGAGAGAGATCGGACGGTTTTCCGAATAGCGTTTGGAGAAATCGTCGCGCTGCAGCATCTGCGCAACGGTGACGTGGGCCGTCAGGCGAATCACATCTTCAAATCTCATTTCGCCAAGCCACTCGGAGTTGAAGCGGACTTCGGTTTTTTCCGGGTCGAGAATTTTAAAGACCTGTGCTTTATAGCTTTCGGCATTTTTTGCCACCTGCTCTTTGGAGAGCGATGGACGGGTGGCGGATTTACCGGAGGGATCGCCGATCATGCCGGTAAAATCGCCAATGATGAAGACGACCGTATGGCCGGCATCCTGGAATTCGCGCAGCTTATTGAGCCCGACCACATGGCCGAGGTGCATATCCGGGGCGGAGGGATCGGCGCCATATTTAATGCGTAGGCCGCGCCCTTCGGCGGCGGCTTTTTCCAGTTTTTTCTTCAAGTCGTCGCGGTTGATAAAATCAACGGCACGGGCCGACAGGAAATCGAGTTGTTCTTCAATATTCATATTCAAATCTACAGGTTTATCTCTCGCCCGCTTCGCTCAAGTCGCTAAGACGCAGAGTATTCAAATTCTATTCTTCTTTGCGGCTTAGCGCCTTCGCGCAAAAATTATCCCCAGCAAGAAAGGGCGCATTTAGCCATAAACCCGAGCGAAAGTCACAAAAAAACCTGCCCGGATTCCGGGCAGGCTTTTCAGCTTACAGAAAAGACTGGTTAGTCTTTCTTGTCGCCGGGATGCCACTCTTCGAGCTGATCGCCGAAGGCGCTGTCGAACGCGGATCCGAGGTCAACCAGCTCAGCACCGGCCTGGAGGCCTTCGAGCATGTCTTCCTGTACTTCGAATTCGTCGTCGTTAACCTTCGCAGCTTTAACGCTCAGACCAATGCGGTGTTCAACCGGATCAACCTTAACAACGCGGGCTTCAATGGTGTCGCCTACGTTCATAACGTCTTTAACACGCTCTACGTGGTCGTCGGAAATCTGGCTGATGTGAACCAGTCCGTCGATACCCTCTTCGATTTCAACGAATGCGCCGAAGGAAGAGATTTTGGTAACGATTCCGGAAACTTTCGCGCCGATCGGGTAGCGATCAACAATTCCGGCCCACGGATCGTCCTGAGCCTGCTTGAGGCCGAGGGAGATGCGCTGGTTGTTGGAATCGATTTCCAGAACAACGGTTTCCACTTCTTCGCCCTTCTTGAGGACTTCAGACGGATGGTTGACTTTACGGGTCCAGGACATGTCGGACACGTGAATCATGCCGTCAACGCCTTCTTCGAGTTCCACGAATGCGCCGTAGGATGTGAAGTTGCGAACTTTACCCTGAACGAGCGAACCGATCGGGTATTTGCCCGCAACGATTTCCCATGGGTTTTCTTCTGTCTGGCGCATACCGAGAGAGATCTTCTTGTCTTCGGTGGAAACGGCCAGAACAACGGCATCCACTTCGTCGCCAACGTTCAGAACATCAGCAGCACGCTGGATGCGCTTGGTCCAGGACATTTCGGAAACGTGAACGAGACCTTCAACGCCTTCTTCGAGCTCAACAAACGCGCCGTACGGAGCGAGGTTAACCACTTTACCGTGAACACGGCCGCCGATTGGGTAGCGCGCTTCGATTTCTTCCCACGGATTTTCCATGGTCTGCTTGAGGCCGAGGCTGATGCGCTCTTTTTCGAGGTCGATTTCGAGAATCATCACGTTCAGTTCGTCGCCGACTTTCAGCAGTTCGGACGGATGGTTGATGCGGCCCCAGGTCATATCAGTGACGTGGAGGAGGCCGTCGATACCGTCGAGGTCCACAAACGCACCGAAGTCGGTGATGTTCTTGACCACACCCGGACGCAGCTGACCTGTCTGGATTTCAGCCAGGATCTTACGGCGGGATTCGCGGCGGGACTCTTCGATGAGTTCGCGGCGGGATACAACGATGTTTTTACGCTCAAGGTTAATCTTGAGGATACGGAACTGGTAGGTTTTACCCATGTGTTCGTCAGGATTACGAACCGGAGTAACGTCGAGCTGGGAGCCCGGAAGGAACGCGTCAACGCCGACATCAACAATGAAGCCGCCTTTAACGATGTTCTTGATGGTGCCTTCAACGATGCTGCCTTCTTCGCATTCGTTAACCACATAGTCCCACGCACGCTGCTGTTCAGCACGGCGCTTGGAGATGACGATCATGCCGTCTTTGTCCTCGAGCTGTTCGAGGAAAACTTCAGTTTCCTGCCCTACCGGATCTTCTTCGAGATCTTTGAATTCCTGGGCGGAGATGATGCCTTCGGATTTGTATCCAATGTCAATGAGGACGTCGCCGTCGATGACGCTGAGGATTTTACCGGGAACGATGGACCCTTCGGTGAAGTTCTTGAGGGTTTCGTCGTACATTGCGTCCATAGCTGCGTTATCCGCACCCATGTCTGTGTTGGTTGTTGATTCCATGTTTAATAAAGCGGGAACACGCGCTCCCTGACCTTTTAGTTTAAGTTAATACTACCATCCACGCATAAAGTGCCAGCCACTCGGCCGGAACACACTTCTCCCGTGGAAGAGCGCGCCATAATAGACGTATCTACCTCTCATGCAAGCGGTAAATTCCCTTTTTCCAAGGGTTGGAAGCAGAGATTTCCAAGGGTTGGAAAATACTAAAAGTGGAACTTCGAACTTTCAAAATAAAATCAGGCCACTCTTTGCTCTTCCCAGTTTAGAACCAGTGGACTGCCGGTTCACACATCCTCCCACTCCCCGGTCGAGCTCCATTTGAGAAGGCGGCAGTCGTCGGCCCACAGCTGGCCAGCACCTGACAGCACCAGCCCGTAATTCAGCCAGACGGTTTCCGGGGGCAGGCTGACCGTCAGACAATAACGCGTCCACTGAGTCGTTCCTCGAATCGACCTGTTATGCATGTTATCGAAGAGCAGGTCCGACTCTTGTTCCCCGTCGGCACGAAGCCACAACCCAGCCCATCCAGCAAGGTTTACCCCCCGAAGGTCGGCCTCGAAACGCATCGCCTTTCCGGCAAGGTGGCGCGCGTCAATGCGTTGCATGAGGGAACCAAATTCTCCTTCAGTAGCGTGATTCAACCCCATGGCGGCATAGGAACCCGGGACGCCGTCTTCGCGGCGATCGACCCGAAAATCATATCTCGTAGACACGTACGAGACATGCCCCTCACTGTTGAACCATCCGTTAGGCATCCCGTCAACAACCGGCCCATCGAAGCCGAGATTTACCGGACGTTCCAGTGTGTGCGGCTCCAAAGGTCCTCCAGCGGATTGGAAAGGAGCTTGCGATACAGCCACATTCGGAGCAGTCGTATAGTCTTTCGGCACCTCCCGGGGCTCCATTGCGGAGCCTCCAATCATGCGGTGGATATCGTTACACAATTCGTCCAGGCGCGATGAGGGATGCCCCGGCTGCCATTCGGTGAGATCGGCGGCCTGGATCTCCCGGAATCCCCGGGGTTGTTTAACGGGATCCAGCATGACCGGAACCAAAACACCTCGCTGCTTTCCATCGTCTGCTTCTTCAGCTACCCAGGGCGAGGTAACAGAAGACTCCGACCATAACACAACCACGCACAGCGATTCGTCCAATGCCTTGCCAATATAGCCACGCCAGGTCTCTCCGGCGGGAATCCTTCGGTCCCAGAACACCGACCAGCCTCGCTGGTCAAATATACTGACAAGCTCTTTCACCCGCTCCTGATCTTCTCTGGCATACGTGACGAAAATATCACTCATGACCCACTCCGTTTCAGACTTTATTAGGCGAACATGTTATAGCCGACAAGGCTGATTGCGTAAAATGCAAAGCACTATTTAAGCGCCTACGAAGCTCTCGAAGCGTTGGATCGGTTTAAGAAATACGTAGCCGGCATCAATTAAATTTTTCAATTGGAACTTTCAAAAACGGAAGCATCCGCTATTTCCTCTTTCCACGGTTTAGAAAGGAACTCATGAATTACGTTTTGCAGGTTTTGTTTATCTTGGTGCTGATGACCATCGGCTATATCGCCCGGAAGCGGGGGGTAGTGAGTGCGGTGGGGACCAGCGAAATGGTGCGTGTGCTGATCGCCATCATCTATCCCTGCCTGATCTTTTCATCGGTTACCAAGCTGAATGCCCAGGAACTGGCGGCCAACTGGATTATGCCGGTTATGGCCATGGCCATTGCCGGTACCGGCCTGATTCTCGGGCTGATTTCGTTGCGCTTTATCAAAGGGGTCGACCAGCAACGCGCCAGTGCCTTTCTATTCCAGAACACCATCAACAACTATCTTTTCCTGCCGCTTCCGCTGGTGATGCTGCTCTGGGGCAGCGAAGGCGTGGCGCTGCTGGTTTTTGCATCGATGGGCTTTGAACTGACGGTCTGGACGCTGGGCGTCTTCCTGTTCAACCGCTCCAGCAATCTGACCGAAGGCCTTAAAATGATGTTCGGGCCGCCGCTGATTGCCCTGATTTTTTCCATCGGTTGGGTTTGCGTGCGTGACCTTGTCAGCCCGGAACTTCCTGCCTCTGGATTTTTTGCCGACCTGGCCCGCCGCCTTTTAGATCTGACCTATTTCGGAGCCGATACCGTGGGCAAAGCCACCGTGGCCGTTTCGATGGTGGTTTCCGGCAGCCGCATTGCGGCACTGGATGCCAAGGCGGCGTTCGACTGGCACGTCTGGCTGCTTTCCATCCTTCGTCTGGTCGTCACACCGGTATTATTTATTCTGCTGCTCAACCAGATCCCGATGGCGGAGATGGCGCGGGGCATTCTGGCGGTGATTGCTGTCATGCCGGCCGCCGTCACCAGTCTGGTCTTCAGCGAACGCTTCGGCGGCGACTCGGACTTCATTGCAAGCACGCTTCTGGTCACGCACCTCGCAGCTGTCGTGACCATTCCCCTCTTGCTGGCCTGGGCCTTGTAGACATTGCCGATTTATGATTGCTGATTGTCGATTTACGGGTCTGCGACAGCTTTTCTTTCAAAGGCCAACGCCGCCTGAGGTCCAGAAATCGACAATCAAAAACCAACAATCGGAAATGATATTATTCCGGAATGAACAGCTTCTGGCCGACGTAGATGCTGTCGGATTTCAGGTTATTCGCCGACTTAATGGCCTTCACCGTTGTGCCGTATGCCTGAGCGATAGCGGAAAGCGTATGCCCGCCTTCAACCACGTGCTCGCGCCCCGGGCCACGGTTCGCGGAGGAAGTTCCTGAAGAAGCCGGACGGCTGGCAACCGTCTTTTTCAGCAATCGTTCCACCTCTTTAATCAGATTGGCCATCTCTTTTTTCTGGCGGGCATCGAGCGTATTCATTTTGCTGTTCAGCTGTGCAACCTGGGAGTTCAGACTGTTGACATTATTACGCAGCGACTGAACTTCCTGCAAAAGACGGGCATTTTCCATTTCAACGGATTCAACCTGGCCTCTAACACGATAGACCTGCTCTTCCTGTTGACGCTGAGCGGCCTGCCGGCGGGCGGCTTCCTGCTGGCGCTGTTGCGGAGTTTGCAGGGTCTCACAACCGGAGAGGAGGGCAATCGACGATAAACTGAGTAAGATTCTATATTTCATTTATTTCATTCCTATATGACTGAACCAACGAATTTCAAACATCGAAGATTGAATTTCAAAGAAAATGCACATCTACTTTCCACGGTTCCTTTTCGCTAATCAACATTCAAGCGATGAAGCAGCGCTCAGGGTTTCCAAAGATACATAAAGCGAGGGGCTTCCACTGATTGGAAATCCGGAACTTTCGGGGTTTTCGACGAAAACAGACTGTCAAAAAAGCCTGGTTCCTGCGAATAGCGGACAATATACAAATCATCCACATCCATCAGATCCGCCAGTTTATCTACAGCATCTTCCCAATACCCGATGCCATCGATCAGATCATTTTCCAATGCCTGGGAAACATTGAACACCCGACCGTCGAGCAGCTCCCGACTCTCCAGCCCGCGGGCTTCTTCCACAATGGATGCAAACCGGTTCTGCATGGAATCGACCAACTCCTGGAGCATATCAAGGTGCTGGGGGTTCACATCTTCAAACGGGTTGAGCATATCTTTATTCTCGCCCGAGGCAATGGTGACTGAGCTGAGGCCGATCTTTTCGCCAAGCCCTTTCATATTGAGCGTCTGCATGATCACACCCACTGAACCGACAATGGCCGTTGGCTCAGCCATTATATAATCGCCCGCCATGGCGGCGTAATAGCCGCCCGATGCACATAGATCGCGCACAAAGACCAGTATGGTTCGATCTTCATCGGCCCGTTTAAAGGCAGCGAGTGCGGCATATATTTCATCGCTCGGGGTCACACCGCCGCCCGGAGAGTCCACTTCCAGCAAAATCGCCTGCACATGTTCATCAATGGTGGCGGCCCGGATTTGGGAGAGAATCAGCTCCACCATATCAGGATCGGAACCGAAGAGCCGTTCCTGCCGGCCGCGCATGATTACACCTTGCAGCCCGATGCGCACCACCTTCGCATCGCCATGCCCGTAGGACCAGACCTCGTCATATTCGGGATACTGATCCTGCGGCAGATTGCTGCTGACCGAGGATGAACCTCCCGAAAACAGCGCGGCGGTCAGGCCGATATTGGTTAAAAAGCTTCCGAAAAGCATCAGTCCCAATATGGCGACAACAATCCAGCACCCGACTTTTGATCCATTGTTTGACATCTGTTTTCTCTCCGGTTTCAAAGATGGAGAAAGCATAGAGGTTCCCCGCCTTTATTTGAATAAATAAATTCCAATGCCTGGAAAAAATGCGGTAATTTCGTCCAACTATTGGAAAACGGAGAGAGACTTTGGATTATTTGAAGCGTGCAAGCGAAGTGCTGGACATTGAGATGGACGGCATTCAACGAGTGAAGAACAACCTGGGCGAAGGATTTATTCAGGCAATCGACGCCATTCTGGAAACCATCAGCAACGGCTACGGAAAAGTGGTTATTGTGGGCGTCGGGAAAAACTGGCATATCGGCAACAAAATGACCGCCACCTTCACCAGCACCGGCACGCCCACCGTTGCCATGCACCCGATTGAGGCCATGCACGGGGATTTCGGCATTCTTTCCGACCACGACATTGTACTGGCTATGAGCTATTCCGGCGCGTCGGACGAGCTGATTGCCGTGCTGCAGCCGATCAAACGCAAAGGCGTGAAGATTATTGCAATGACCGGTGTACCGGACTCTCCACTCGGCGAAGCAGCCGATATTATTGTTTCCGTGCAGGTGGATAAAGAGGCCTGCCCGTTTAATATGGCCCCCACCACCAGCACCACCGCCACCCTCGCTCTGGGCGATGCCATGGCCATGGTCCTGCTCGAAGCGCGTGGATTTAAAGTCGAGGACTATGCCCAAAGGCATCCCGGCGGGGCAATCGGCCGCACCCTGCTGCTCCGCGTCGAAGACGTAATGCGCACCGGCGACCGCTGTGCCACCGTTTTATCCGGCCATCCGGTCCGAGAAGCCCTGATTTCCATGACCATGGCAAAAGCCGGTTGCGTTGCCGTGGTGGATGAAAATGAAGTTCTGCTGGGCATTATGACCGATGGCGACCTGCGGCGGCACTTGATTGAAACGCCTAATCTCACCGAACATACCGTCGATGAAGTCATGACAAAAAGTCCGAAAACGCTGAACAGAGATATGCTCGCGGTGGAGATTCTGAATATTTACGAGAAATACAATATCGATGATCTGGTCGTGGTGGATGAGCAGAACCGCGTCATTGGTGCAGTAGATATTCAGGATATGCCGAAGCTCAAAATCCTCTAGGCGCAGCTGGCCTTATAGGCACTGAGCAACGATTCGACATCATCGTGATAAGTCAGGCCTTCATGGGTCAGCAGCAGGCCGCAATCGCAATAGGATTTAATGGTTTCCTGGGAATGGGAAACCATAATAATTCTTGAATGGTCCAGCTTCTGCTCTAGGGCCGTCTTGCTCTTGCGCCGGAAATTGGCATCGCCCACAGCCGTAATTTCATCGATCAGGTAGCAATCGAAATCAATGGCCATACTCAGGCCAAAGGCCAGCCGCGCCTTCATCCCGCTGGAATACGTTTTGATCGGCAGACGCATCGATTTTCCCAACTCGGAGAAATCCTCGACATAATTGATGACGTACTCGGTATTCTGCCCATAGATGCGCGAAACGAAACGGACGTTTTCCAGCCCGGTCATGGAACCGTTAAACCCTCCGGCGAATCCAAGCGGCCAGGACACCCGAACATTTCGCCTGATCTGACCACGATCCGGCAACTCTGCTCCGGATAGCAGCCGAAGCAAGGTTGATTTTCCCGCACCATTCGGTCCCATCACGCCAATATTTCTTCCTTGCTCAAACCGGAAACTGAGCCGGGAGAAAAGGTCTTTCCGCACCCCCTTAAGAGAGTAAGATTTAGAAACGTCAATCAGCTCAATCACAATCCAGCCCTCTGTTTACGGGTAAGCCGTTCGCCGATTAATCCAATCAGTAGCATGAGCAACGAGAAAGAAACAAGATATCCTTTATCCAACACAGTACTGTTATAATTCGAATAATACCCCATCCGTATCCATTCGATCAGATGCAGAACAGGATTCCATTTCAGGATATCCACAGCAACAGGCGGCAGATTGCTTGGTATGTAAAATACACCGGAAATAATGATCAGCGGTCGAGAGAAAATACTTTCTATATGCAACCAGGATTCCCAGACAGAGAGCATCACGGCATTAAATGTCCCCACCGCCATGCCAAGCAGGCAGACCGAGGCAAAGGCCAGAGCGAATTGCTCCGGATGAAACGGCAAGGAAGCCATACCGAGAAGAATCAACGTTCCATAGAACAGAAACATAATAACCAGATACGTTGACGAAATAAGTAGAGCACGGGCAAAGAGGGTATCGCTTTCCTTAATGGCCGGATAGGTCAGCAATGCTTTATTGGCATTAAAAGTGGTCATCAGTGCCGTCGAAAGTTTTTTATAAAACTCGAGCGTCAGCATTCCCGTTGCAAAAAAAAGAGCGAGACTCGCCCCGAACGGCGGGCGACGTCCCGCCGCACCGAATACCACCACGAAAACCGCAACGCCAAGTGCCGGTGTGGCAATGGCCCATAGATATCCCAGTTGGGACGTACCAAAAGTGGCCCGCGTTTCGCGCAGCATCAGTGCACCCAGCACCCGCAGCTGTAATTTCAGCAAATCTTTCATCACGCGTTTTATGAAATATGATCCCGTATGGAGTAGATGATCAGCACACCGATACCCCAGAGCACCGTGGAGAAAACGGAAAGCAAAACGGGGTAGAGCACCTTTCGTGGATAGAGCGGATATTCAGGCAATGCCGGCTTGTCATAAACGGCGAGAAATCGCTGCCTGCGACCAGCTTCGACACGGGCTGTTTCCAGCGATCCGAGTGATGAGGCATAGGCCTTCTGTGCAAATTCCTTTTCCACCTGCAGTTCTTCATACCTCATCAGCTGCTGGGATAAGTTGCCCGAAGAAGCCGTATTCATTGCACCTCCGTTCCTCTTCGCCATCTCCTGTTCCAATGCATCTGCCTGACGTTGCAGCACGCGCAGAGAGGGCGCATCAGCATCCAACGATTGCTTTAGAATCTCGATACGGGTCCGTAATTCGATCAGCTCCCGCTCAAGCCCCACCACCGTTTCTATTTGCGCCAGTGCACTAACTGAAGGATCCAGCGAGGCTTCTTTTTCGCGAAATGATGCAATTTCCCGAAGAATCTTAATCAAGCGCGCTTCGTAGCGTTCCACTTCTTGCCCGGCATACCGAACTGCCTCCTGCCGAGCTGCTTCCGAGAGAGTGTTCACCAGTTCCTGCACATAGCTCAGCAGCAGATCGGCAACCTGCTTTGCTTCGGCTGAAGAAAAAGCCTGCACTTCGAAATTAATAATTTGCGAGGTAGGATCGTAACTGACATCTATCCTCCGCTCCCAATACTTCACCACCCGTTCGATTTCTCTCACCCAAAGGCGTGAAAAGAGATCGACCTTTTCATCTCCGTACATTCGGCGGAACCCAATATCCTCCTCCAGTCGTTCAACGACTTCCCGACTGCGCAGATATTCCAGTACTATATAGGCATCTGATGCGGTCGAACTGTTTCCAACCAGGCCCGTAAAGGCGCCGAACAGATCTGAACCGCTACTCCCCTTCATACTTCTGACAGAAAATCCTGCCCGGGCAACATAGCGTTCGGAGGCAAAGAAGGTTGTATAAATCGTCCCAATCAGGAGCGGGAACACCACACAAAGTACAAATGAAAATTTAAGCCGTTTCCGACGCCGAACCTGCGGCCGGCGGTTTTCATTCGGTAATTTCTGATCTTCTTCATTCATATCATGCATTCCTTCTTAAACCTGAAAACGCCCAAATCCGCAAAACCTGCCGGAGTCCCCGACGCCATATCGGCATTCTGCCCGGCCCGCTCTCGCGCCATGCCTGCAGTTCATTTACAACCTGCTCCGGTGTAGTGAAGCGATCTGTTATCCGGCTAATGTAAGTTGGATACAGAATCAACGCTCCCGCAACAAGCTCATCCAAAGAAAGCTTCCGCGTTCTTCGTTTCATGGGATGAAGATCGGTGGTCAACCCCCACCCCGCATAAAATGGATTTCCGTGGCAGGTAACCGGAACCCCTCGCAGCAGTGCTTCAAAGCCTGTTAACGATGTGAGTGTATGAACGGTATCAACCTGACTGAAAAGAGAAAGCACATCACCGGACAAAATGATCTCGTCGCACCATTGTTCCATTTCTATTTCGGTAGATCCTTTGCGTCGCAAACCCGCCACCACATCGGGATGCGGCTTATAGACCAGATAGGCATCCGGATACATTTCACGCACAGTCCGGAGTAATTCGCTATTGCTTGAATCTTTCGGAGCCCCGTAACGAATGGAGGCATCATTCTCAACCTGGCCGGGCACCAGAATTACAAGACCTTTGCCTTCCGGCCGCACCCAACCACTCCCTCCCAGATTATATTTCCCAATGCCTGTTTCCACCAAAGAGGTTCGTAATGCAACAGCGCGTTTCTCCAATTCGGGATTAAGCTCCAGAGTTTGGAATATCTGTTCGAGACGCGAGGGCCTTGACGCATCATAATACATCCCAAGGTCATCCACCACCCAGGACATCGGGCGGATCAGATCGCCCCCCAAACCGGATGACCGGAGAAAACCGTCCTCAACCCTTAGAATTTCTACTGGTCCCTTAATATCTTTCGGCTCAGTGCTTCCCCAAACAATGAGCGTTGCGCCTGACGGAACCTCTTCCAGGTTTTTAAGGAAAAACAGTTCCGATCCTTGGAAGAAAAGTTCTACGAACGGCTGTTTCCATTGAGAAAACCCATAAACGTAGAGCGTACCGGGAAAGCGACTGCGCATCTGCCGCTGGAGGCCGATGTATTCGATTATCTTTTCTGCTGCACACTCCTCGTTTTGCTCTGGATCAAAGTAGCGCGGATACTTAATCAAAGCCGCATGCACTAGTTGCTCCAATGCAACAGATTTCCGACGGTCGGGCAGAGGAAGCTCATCTTTGGTCAAGCCCCACCCTGCATAAAACGGCATGCCGAAACACCGAACTTGTTTTCCCCAGATCAGCGCTTCAAAACCAACCTGTGAAGTGACGCAATAGACCGTTTCAGCTTTTTGAATCAGGCGCACCGGATGACAGTTTTCCGCAATTACCTTAATGCGCTTGTTTTTTTCCAACGTCTGGAAATCAAAATGCCCGCCCTTATTTCGTGTAAAAAAATCAGGATGAACTTTCAGAAGAATCATACACTCAGGATTTTCCGAAAGAGCCGACGATAACATGTTCTCAAACGAAGACGGATTGGCCAGTCCATATTCAATGGAAAGATCGCCCGCCACCTGATCCACGACCAACACATACCGCTCCGGCAGCGAACAGGAATATTCTTGTGCACTATTATATTTTGAAAGTCGACATCCCCTCCACTGATCGATCAATTTCTCCGCACGTTCCCGCTCATCAACTTCCAGGGTTTGGAAAATCATTCTTTCCAGTTGGCTCGAGGTTGTCGCGTCGTAATATATTCCAAGTTTGTCACGCACGATCGACAACGCTACGTCCTCACGATCGATTGACCTTAGAAAACCGTCTTCATAGAGACAAAAATCTTCGCACCGCTCTCCCGCAACTTTAATTGCACGGCGGCCAGATTTTTTTCGCCCCCAGCCGGCCAGCTCAGATTCAGCAGGATATAGACTGTCCCCCGATCGATTCATGATTCGGGCGCAGCATCCTCATCCTCGAACCAGTTGACCGACGTCAAGCGTCCATCAAAGCCTTGGTGGACCTCCAGAGGCCATAAATCTCGCGTTCGTTCAATATCACCTTGATCGTGGCAGAGTACAGGAAGCTCAACGCTTGATTTCTGAACAAAAGCACAGATGCTGTAACCATGCTTAACGAAATGTCCATTCTTGATATCGAATCCACACACAAGCAGTACATACATTAAGACTCCAATATTCCACCCGGGCGTAACATGCCCGCCCACTACTTCATGCTTAAACGGCGGAACCATCACGAACAACCATCCCTTTTCGGAGAGAATCGACCGGGCCTTTTTAAGAAACTGACCCACATCGAGCGTATGTTCCAGTACGTGCGAGAGCCAGATTGCATCAATCTGCCCTTCTGGCTGATAATCTTCGAAGGAGGATTCGACGATTTCGATTCCTTCCTTCTTCATGATCTCAAGTGGCGCGTCGCGGTATTGAACATCGCGATCTATGGCCACGACCTCTTTTCCCTTGAGGCGGAAAAAGCGCGAAGCAGCACCGTGCCCAAAACCAACGTCCAGAATTCGGTTGAATGGTAAACGGCTCGCCATTTCGGCGAGATGAAATCCCCCATCGATTTGAAACTCGCCCGCAAGTTCCGCGATTAGATCAGTGTTATCCATTGAACCCTACCTCGTGACGCTTTAGAACGCGATCTTGCCGTATAGGCGCGCGAGAAAGAATTTGGAATCGGCATAGTATTTCCGAGGGTTCTGCTCCTTTTTAAGACGCAGCTTCTCGCGCCGGGAAAGCGTCTCAACTTCAACGTGTGAAGCGGTCGCCGGAGACTCTTTTTTCACCGGCTGTCTTTTTTGTGGTGCACGAGGCTCCGGTTTGGCCGACATCGCATAGCGGTAGCGATCCATTAGAATGGAGTCGCGGTTGGTAATGACGCCCGGTTCGGTTCGTGAGTTGAAGCGGGTCTGACCCAATCCACGAATTTGATAAAAATCGATGGCCATAGTGACTGTCATTCTCGAATCGCCTTCCCACTTGGCCTCGCGAGTCGTGAACGTGCCGAACGAATAGAAATCGTTAATAAGATAGGAAATGAAACGATAAACCGTCTCACGTCGGGGTTTGAATCCACTACGGATCCCATCGAGAATCTCTTCCGCAGTAGTGACCTGCCGATTGATCGCTGGGTGGGAGTAGAACGCGGAGCCTGCATGATAAACCGGCTTGCCCCAAATCATCCCAAGACAACCCACTCCAGAGTTAATCAACAGCATCGCGTCGCAGGCTTCCATCAGATCCTTCACGTGGCCATCGTTATCAAACACGGCATTCTCGATCTCTGGGGTGAGATCTTCAAGCGGATGCTTTTTCACGACAACAACCCATTCGTCTCCAAGTGCTGTAGCGGTTTCTCCGACAAGTTCGATAAAACGATCGTGCGTTTCGATAGGGCCGCACATATATTTAATCACGGTGTCGCTCGGGCGTTGCAGAGGAACGAACAGAATCTTCTGGTTCGGTCTGATTCCAAGCTTTTTTCGAATTTTGGCGGAACCTTGCCTCGCCCCCTGGGCCTCGAGGGAGGAGTCCTCCGCAATCTCTTTCCGAATATATTCTTCGACTGATTGTTCTTCCGCCTGGGTTAGCGGCTTGTCCCAAAGCTTTGCATCGTAGGAGGCACTATCGGCATTAAATCCATTCGGATCGAAAAAGACGGAATCACGCAATGCACCGCGTTCCGCAATGAGGTATGGAATTTTGCGGCGGCGCAAAGCTCGATAAAAACTCATGCGCTTGCTGGTGGCATAAGGATTATGCATCAGAACCCGGCTTATCCCGTTATCTTTTATGTAGCGCAACAGACTTTTTGCCGAGAAATCTTCCTCTTTCTCAACGAAGACTTTTCCCAGGCGCGGCAGAAACTCCCGACTTTGGATGAAAGGATTGGTTTCTGAAAAAACTAACGTGCTGCCCTCCATCTCACTGTGTAAAGGCGGGGGCTCTATTCCTTTGGTCGCGAAATCGAGCATTTTTTTATTGAACAGTCGTTCGTTGACCACGCGACCTTTTTGGTAGTCGGAATTAGAGTCAACTTCGTGCCAGGCATGAAACAACATTATTCCTTTTTGGAACGTCATATCGCCAAAAAGTCGATAGATACTTTTCCATCCCTTGTATTCGGTGATGGACGCGCAGTTTTTGTAATCCAATCGAAATTCATCGGGTAGCGGAAACTTTCGAACTTTGCGGATACACCTGCAGTTGAACTCTATATCATCGTAGCCCCATTCCTGGAAATCCTCATCGTTCCCGCCCCGCGCTAAATAGTATTCGCGGTTGATTGCAATGACGGAGGTTCCGGTTGACACTTTCTCAATTAAATCATTCCGGGTGTCGAACAAATGCTGAACAAAAGTCTCTTTTCGAATGTCACGATCGCTCGTCAGATACTCGGCAGTCGCTTTGCGGGTGAGATAGATGACCCCGAACATCAGGAACTTCTGGCCGTTTTCATCGAGTCCCTGCACTCTTATTTCTTTGAGAACAGCATGATAAAAACCGTCATAAGGCATTAAATCGACATCCTGAAACATCACATAGTCGGACCGGGCATACGACGCCCCCACATTACGGGCTCGCGCAATAGAGAACGGGTGATATTCCGAATTGATATGAATATAGGAATAACCGTGGTCGAGGCAATGGCTCCGAATTTGTGCAGCCAGCCTTTTCGGCGATCCATCATCAACCACCATAATATTTACTTCTCTGGGAATCTTATGATCTTCCTCTATATAGGAGAGGCGTTCGAGCATATCGGCGCGATCGTGAGTGAACCGCACTGGGATAACTACCGTCAAGCGACCGTAGTTTTCCGAAACGTCGGCGATGGTTATTTTATCTAGCATGGTCTACCTTCAACATAACTAATTTATAAACACAGTACTGGTCCGGCTGATGTCCAGCAGGGGTTGTACATAGATTCGGATGAATTTGTAGTATTCAGCCGCGAAAGCGTTGGCGACATAGATGATGTCTTTGTCCTGCATGGCGAATGAACGGGCGAGGAAAAAGGCCTCGGGCTCGTTGAAATCGAGTCGATAAATCGTGGCGGCCCGACCGTAGAACAGGGTATCGGGCACTTCGACGCCAGCTTCGCTCAACACTTCAGGATCCTCAAACCGAAATAGAAATACTCCGCCGGCATCAGCCAGACCATCGCTGAGTCCGCCCGATTGAGCCAGCGCCTCGGCCATGGTAAGCGTTTCGGTTTTAAACAAATGCCGGCTCTTGGTTGTTACCGCACCGAATGCGGTAAATGAACGCGGTTTATGCATAAGCTGCACGGTATCGCCGGGCATCATCCATACGTTGTTGTTTTTCCGGCCGAGAATTTCATCCAACCGAATGGTATCGGAGGTTTCTCCTCGGACAATTTTAGCTTCGGCTTCATAGATCGGCGCTCGGGAACCACCGGCACGGGCAATGGCATCGAGCAGGCGGACTCCGCCGATCGGCAGGGGATAGCGACCGGGCTGATTGACATCGCCAACCACCACCAGGTTATTGCTGACATTGGTTTTGAGCGCCACCTGAACCTGCGGCTCAACGGCTTTACCCTTGAGTCCATCTTCAATGGCGGCTCGGACTGTCTCAATGCTTTTTCCAGCCACATCAACCTTTCCAACGTATGGAATGAAGATCGAACCACTTTCATCAATAATTGAATCAATGCGCGACTGCTTCTTTTCGAACGTGGAAAACAGACCATCGCCGGAAGTCTCCCAGATGTTGATCACAAGCTGATCCCCGATGCCCAGTACGGACTCAGGTTTACCATTGATGGTGGTACTAAATGTTTCGTTGAGCAGAACCGGGCGGAGATCCCCCAGGTGCTGCACGACCTCGACATCCATTTTGACAACCGAATACTCGCGCTCGTCAGCGGGCTCGTCCTGATCTTTCGCCATTTGCCGTTTGGACGGCCCTGAACCGGGCAGCGTTGAACAACTGCATAACAGTACGGCAAAAACCGCACCTGCTCCCAAAGCCTTTAATGAATGCTTATAAACCATTTTACTGCAGATCAAACTGCACTCCTAATCTTAAATTCGATTTGTTCGGCCGTTCTCTTCTCTTTGAGTTTGGAACAGACACTTTCACAAGCGGGCCGGATTCCACGCTTCGCATAGAAATCACCAATCATGAGGGCTTCCCGCTTAATCCAGCCCAGATACAATCTTCTGGTTACATCATCAGCGACCGCCCCGCGATACCAGAAAGAATCAAAGTCCGGTTTCCCCTCTCCGCAGGTTGCCAGTTCAGGATGCGCATACAATGCATCACCTATGACTAAAAGCGGGATTCCATGGTAGATGGCTGAAAATCCGGAGGTGCTGTTGATCGTAATCATTCCGGCACTGTGACGGGTCAACAACCCCAGAGAACCTGTATCCAGCACGTCAACCCGATCACTAACTCCATAGGCCCTGGCCGTCTCCTCAATAAAATCCTGATAATTACTGTGCCCCCGAGCCAGCGGGTGAACCTTGAAAACCAACCGCTTTCCATCAGGACCGCATTTTGCAAACGATTTGAGGGTCCGGGATATGAGATCAACCTGACTCCAGCCCAAAGCAAACTCCTTTAGCTGGCAATCGGTATCCACCTGAAGCGGCACCAGAAAATAGTCCCGGTCATAATGCTCGAGCAAATGCTGGATGGTTGTAAAATTTCTAACCTGCCCGTTCATCTGCCGCCAAAAGCTTCTGCCCCAGCAGAAAACCTCCGCGATGAGCGATAACTGCCGATGATATAATTTCCGTTGTTTGCCGTACGTAAAAAGATTCCGCAGGGCATAGTAGATCATGCTGTGCAGAACCTTGGCTCCACCCGCATGGAAGTCCTCAACTTTACGTCCATCATCCGGCTGAATATCGAGATCATCAACGGGCAGGCGACGGGCAAGCGGTGAGTGGGCATTATTGCCGTCATCTTCAACGGTTATGAAGCCCGGGCGAATATAGCCCTCTTCCAAAGCAATCACTCTGATACCGTATTCAGATGCTACGGATCTCGCTATTCGATGGATTTCTCGTTCCGATCCGAACAAAACTACAAAATCAATGTCGGCGGTTGTGATAAAATCAGTGAACCAGTTTTTCCAATCACTGGAATCGCCATAAAAACTGATGCGGCCGTCTTTCTGGGAACAAAAGCGGTCGGCGGCATTAAAACTGATACGCCAGACATCGTACCCGCTGTTTTTTAAATATTCCTGCAGATGCTTGAAAAACGGACCGACCGGTCCCTGCAGCAAAAGTACGCGCTCCTGCGTTTTATCCTGAGGAAAAGCCCTAGTATTCCTCGAATTAAAAGGCAATATTCTTCTATTCCGGCAGGGTCCCGCTTCCTGAGCGGACACCAATTTGTCTTTTATATACCCCACAAAATCCCCACTTAACCCCGGTAAAACTATCTCGAACAACTATTAAACGCCGCTCAACCCGCCGAATAGACAACTAATACTGACTCCCATCAAGCATTTCCGCCCAAACAGGCTTCCAAACTTTGCAACCCTCTTACATTAAATGCATCAAGCATAAGTTAAGCCAAGAGCTTTTTTCCAACAAAAAAGCAGCAAACATGGGCACTTTCGGAATTACGGTTGCAAATTAAACGATAGACTTCCCCATTGACCCCGAAATAGGCAATCGGTAGGGTTTGCGGGTTATTTATACACACATATAGAAGGAGAGAGTAATTCCCATGGCAATGATGATTTCGAAATTCAATAAGCTGATTCATAACAAGACCGTCTGGTTGGTCTTTGCAATCTTCATCAGTATCGCATTTGTCGGTGTATACACCGGCTCAAAATCGAGCGGCTCCCAACAGCGTTCGCAGGCCACGTCCGAAGTGGCCGGCAAATTGTGGGGCGAAGAGATTTCCCGGATGGAGTTCGGGCAGGCCTATCAGAGCGTATACGTAATGTATTCCATGATGACCGGGCGCCCGCTCAACATTAACGATGAGGTGGACGAAGTACTGCGCCGCTCCGCATGGCAGCGTCTGGCCACCCTGAAAAAGGCCCGTCAGATGGGGCTCACCGTTACTGCTGACCAAGTGGTAAACCTGATCAAAGGGGAGCGCATCTTCCAGAATCAGCAAACCGGACAATACGACGCCAATGCATATAATGCATTTATTCAGGGTTTCCTGCCGCGTACCGGAATGAGCGCAAAAGGGTTTGAGAATATGATGTCCGAGCAGGTCCTCATCCAGAAAGCCTCGGCCGCAGCTGCCCAGGGCGCTCTGGTTACTGAAGACGAAATCAAAAAGGCCTTCCACCTTTACAATGATAAGCTGACAGTGGACTACGCCGCGCTGCCCCGCAGTCTGGCCGGAACCATCGAAGTTTCCGATGAAGATGCGAAGAAATATTTCACCGAGAATGCCGAGCAGTTCCGTCTGCCGAAAAAACGCATTGTTCACCTGGTTGAGTTCAATGTATCTGACTACACCAATACGGTAGAGATCACCGACGAGATTATTGCTCAGATTTATGAGGGCAACAAACAACGTTATATCATTCCTGAAACCGCCACCAACGCTGTTCCGGAATACCGCCCGCTTGAAGAAGTGAAAGGCGAGATCTTTGAAATCGTTTCCGGCGATATGTCCCGCCGGGCCGCAGCCAATGCTGCAGATGCCTTCGTTGCATCTCTTGCAGGCGAAGGAGCCACCTTTGAAAGCGAAGCTGAAAAAGCCGGGCTGACCATTGTGGCCAACACTCCCGCTTTCGCAGCAACTGACCGTCCCCGCGGCGTCGACCCGTCCGCGCCGTTTGCCCGCGCAGCATTTGAGCTGGAACTGAGCCCGACTCAGTACTACAGCGATCCGGTCGTCGGCCGTGAAAAAGTCTATGTGATTGCCCTTAAAAAAGAACTGCCGGACTTCCTTCCTGAATTCGACGTGGTAAAAGCCGACGTGATGGTGGAAGCGGAGCTCGCGGCAATAGAGAAGGCCTACGTTGAAAAGTCGGATGCAATTCATGCTGAAATTGAAGCCGCACTGAAAAACGGAACCTCCTTTGCCGACGCAGCGTCCAAGTACAGCCTGAATATCCAGACCACTGCACCGTTCAATATTTCCAGCCCGATCGAAGGCGACTTCGCCCGCGAAATCATGGCGGCAACCGTTCAGTTCGACAAAGGAACGCTCGTTGACCTCATCGACACCAACGAAGAGTTTCTCCTGGCCTACATTGCGGAGAAGGAAGCGGCGGACGAAGCAGCAACCCTTCCGGGCATGCGCGACGACCTCTCCGCCAGCATTCGTCAGGAAAAAGCAGCTCGTCTGGCTCAGGCCTGGCAGGAATCGCTGCTTGAAGAAGCTGATTTTCAGGATCTGTCGGCCCAACCGGCAACTGACTCTGAAGAATCCTAAGTAAAGGAAATCCATGCCGCTGCAGTATCTTATTGCTCTGTTTATCGGCCTGCCGATTCTTGAATTGGTTTTGCTGTTTGAACTGCACGGCGTGGTGGGCTTTGTCCCCACGGTGCTGCTCGTTTTTCTAACGGGCATTGCCGGAGCAGCTCTTGTTCGCAGGCAGGGCCTTTCCACCCTGCTTACGATCCAGAAGGAGCTCAACATCGGTAACCTTCCGGCACCGCAGATGATGGATGGCGTCATGATTCTGATCGCCGGAGCCCTGCTCGTAACCCCCGGTCTCATTACCGACGTCGTCGGATTTTCCCTGCTCATCCCTTTGGTCCGGGAACGGATCCGTCTCTGGCTGCGAAAAAAGCTGGAGCAGAAAATGCGCGATGGCTACATTCAGGTGAACGTCAACGGACGGGAAACACGATAGCACACGGTTCACTCATCCTTTGTCAAAACTATGAGCGATAGCGAATCCATCCCACTCTGCGTTGACCTTGACGGGACACTCGTCAAGCTGGACACCCTGCATCAAGCCCTCTTTCTGCTGCTGCGCCGCGACCCGGCCAGCATGCTGAAACTTCCCGGATGGATGCTCAAGGGCAAAGCCTTCCTCAAAGATCAGGTCATGCAGCGGGTCAAACTCAGCGCTGACGCCCTGCCCTATAACACGCAACTGCTCGACTGGCTTAAAAAAGAACACGCCAGAGGCCGGAAACTGGTGCTGGCCACCGCCTCGAACTATCGAACCGCGAACGCCGTGGCAGAACATCTGGGAATTTTCGATGAAGTTCTCGCGAGTAACGATGAAATCAATCTAAGGCACTCGCGCAAACTGGAGGCCATAAAGAAACGGTTTCCAACCTTTGGATATGCAGGAAACGACTCCGCCGATTTCCCGATCTGGGATGCTGCGCAGGAGGTGGTGCTTGCAAACCCTTCCAAGGCTGCAAAAAAAGGATACGCCATCCGGGCCGACCATATTTTTCTGGAACAACGGCCGGTCGGCCGCATGTTTGTTAAGGCCATGCGCCCACAACAGTGGCTCAAAAACCTGCTGATCTTTTCTCCCGTTTTACTGGCGCACCGTTATACAGAGCTTGGAAGCCTGCTGAATTCCGTGATCGCCTTCTGTGCTTTCAGCCTGGCCGCGTCTTCCATCTACGTGCTGAACGATCTCTTCGATCTCAGCGCCGACCAGCACCACCCGCGTAAATGCCGGCGCCCGTTTGCCTCCGGCGACTTGCCGATCGCTGCCGGCGCCCTGCTGACCCCTCTGCTGGTTCTCGCCAGTCTCGGGCTGTGCATATTCCTGCCGCCTCCCTTCCTCATCACCTTACTGGTGTATTATGCCATCACCACGGCCTACTCATGGCGCGTGAAACAAATGCCGATCGCCGATGTGCTCACGCTGGCGGTTCTCTATTCCATGCGTATCGTTGCCGGCTCGGTGGCAACGGAAACCATGGCCTCAGGATGGTTTATTGAATTTGCCATCTTCCTCTTCCTCAGCCTCGCCTTGGTAAAACGCACGTCGGAGCTGAAAGAGATGAAAGACAATGCCTCTGAAGATCACAGTCATCGAGAACGCGGCTATCAGGTCGACGACCTCCCCCTCCTGCTCGGATTCGGCACGGCATCGGGCTATATTGCGGTCTTTGTTTTCACCATGTATCTCGGAAGCGATAAAGTGGCGGAACTCTATACCTATCCCCGACTGCTCTGGATCTTCTGCCCGCTCCTGCTTTACTGGATTACCCGCATCTGGCACCTGGCCTGGCGTGGAAAAATGACGGACGATCCGCTGGCCTTTGCCGCCCGCGATCCGCAAACCTATGTCATCGGGGCCATGGGTGTAGCCGCCCTGCTTTACGCAATTTAAAACGGAGAGAATGAACATGAGCAAACCCGTAGTTGATCTGATTATTGTTGGTTCTATTGGAATCGACACCATTGAAACCCCTACTGAAAAGCGGGAAGAAATCCTTGGAGGTTCCGTCAGCTATGCCTGCGCAGCGGCTTCATTTTTCTCTCACACCGGTATGGTTGGAGTGGTCGGCACCGACTTCCCTCAGGAATTCCGCGATACATGGAGCAACATGAGTATCGATCTCGAAGGCCTCCAGACCGTCGAAGGCAGCACCTTCCGCTGGGGCGGTGTTTATCATGAAAATATGGATAACCGCGATACGCTCTTCACCGATCTCGGCGTGTTCGAAACCTTCTCACCTGAATTACCGGAAGACTATCAGGAAGCTCCCTACCTGTTCCTTGGCAACATTCACCCCGCCCTTCAGCTGCACGTACTCGAACAGGTCAAAAAGCCAAAGTTTGTCCTGATCGATACGATGGATCTGTGGATCAATATTGCTAAAGACGATCTCACGAAGGTCATCAGCAAATGCCACATGCTCACGCTCAACGAATCAGAAGCCCAGCTCTACACCGGCGAGCACTCGCTCACGCAGGCGGCCAAAAAGCTGCTCGAACTCGGCCCGGAATATGTACTCATCAAAAAAGGTGGAAACGGCTCCATGCTTTTCACTAAAGAGGACACCTTCCTGCTGCACGCCTACCCGCTGGACAGCTTCAAAGATCCAACCGGTGCCGGCGACACCTTCGCCGGCGGCCTGATGGGCGCTCTGTGTTCCTCCGGGAAAACGGATAAAGAATCCATCCGACAGGCCATGGTATACGGTTCCATTACTGCTTCCTTCGGCGTGGAGGAATTCAGCCTTGAACGACTCACACAGCTCAACCGTGATGAAATCGAAATCCGCGTAGCAGAATTCAAAGAAATGTGCCGCATTTGAGGTCCGCCCATGAAAGACAACACATTCAGGCTCAGCTTTGATATTAAGGAAAACTACCTCTACGTCTATCTCACCGGGCAGGACAGTTTTTCCGCCAGCCTCGACTACTGGCACCAGATTGCCGACAAGGTTCATGAGCTCGGGGTCACCCGACTACTGGTACATGAAAACCTGACCGGCCAGGTTACGGAAGGCGAGATCTTTGAGGTTATGATGGATCTGATTCCAGCGAGCACCGGGATCCGAGTCGCTTTCTACGACGAAAACCGTGACGATCAAGACATCAATGCATTGGGCGAACTGGTCGCCAACAACCGCGGCAGCGACATCCGCATTTTCCAATCTCTGGAAGCCGCGGAAGAATGGATTCAACAGCCCGAAGCGTAACGTTTTCATCGACGGCCGTCGCCCGAAACGTTACGCCTTAAAACCTAGAGTAGCGACAGCGCATCAACATCGACCGACAGAGAGATGCCTTTCGGCAGCCGAAAAGTGGATTGAACAAAGCGGATCGGACGCGTCATTTTCACGGTGTGCTCGCAGCGCAGCATAATCTGATACCGCCAGTGGCCTTTTGCACGCGCCAGCGGAGCCGGCATCGGCGGGACGGCACTCACGGATTCGGGCAGAATTTTTTCCAGCCGTTGGAAAAAGTGGTCGGAAGCCGTCATCACATCAATCTCCGACTCGCCCTTGAAGGTGAGCAGCACCAGATGTGAAAATGGCGGATAAAGCAGCTCTTTACGGAACTCCAGATCCTGCGTACAGAAGCCCTCATAATCCAGACTTCGCGCGGCCTGAATGGCCGGATGGTGCGGCGTGTAGGCCTGCACAATTACTTCACCGGCTTTTTCCCCGCGGCCGGCCCGGCCGGCCACCTGCGTGAGCAGCTGGAACGTGCGCTCGCCCGCTCGGAAATCCGGCACATGCAGCGACATATCCGCATGCAGCACCCCAACCAGCGTGACGTTGGGGAAATCGAGTCCTTTGGCAATCATCTGCGTTCCAAGCAGAATATCCAGTTTACCGGTCCTGAACTTATCCAGCACCGTGCGATAGGAATCCTTGTTCCTCATCGTATCCGAATCCATTCGCGCCACCCGGGCATTCGGACAGATCTTTCCAAGAACCTCTTCAATCTTTTCGGTGCCCATTCCGGAATACTTGAATTCCGGATCTTTACACTCCGGACAGCGAGCCGGAACCTTGGCGTCCAAACCGCAGATATGACACAGCAGCTTGTGCGCGCGCTTATGATAGGTCATGGAAACGCTGCACTCCGGACATTCGGCCACATAGCCGCACTTTTCGCACTGGAGCGACGATGAAAACCCGCGGCGGTTCAGAAACAGAATCGTCTGCTCTCCCACATTCAGCCGGTCGTAGATGCCCTCCACCAGCTCCCGCGAAAAGATCTGGGGGCGACCATCGCGCTCCTTTTCAACACACATATCAACCACGCGCATCAGCGGCATTGAACGGTCATCCACGCGCATCAGCATTTCCGCCAGCTTGTAGCGCCCGTTTTTCACGTTGGCGAACGACTCCAGCGCCGGCGTGGCCGAACCGAGCACCACGCAGCAGCCTTCCAGATGCCCGCGCATGACGGCCACATCGCGCGCATTATAGCGCGGCGATTCATCCTGCTTGTAGGTCGCCTCGTGCTCTTCGTCCACCACGATCAGGCCGACATTCTCCACCGGCGCAAAGAGGGCCGACCGCGCGCCGATGGCAATCTTTGCATCGCCATTCCGGATACGGTGCCACTCGTCGTGGCGCTCTCCATCGGAAAGATTGGAATGAAGCACCGCCACACAGTCGCCGAAACGGGAACGAAAGCGATCCACCGTCTGCGGCGTCAGCGCAATTTCCGGTACGAGCACAATGGCCCCCTGCCCTTTGTCGAGCGCATGTTGCAACGCCTGCAGATAAACCTCGGTCTTGCCGCTGCCGGTCACACCGTGCAGCAGAACCGTCCCCGGTTGCTCCTGGTCCATCGCTTCGCAAATCGTGTTCAGCGCCGTCTGCTGCTCGACCATCAGGTCAAACGGCTTGGTACGCAGCAATTCCATGCCCGCATGCGGATCGCGCTGAATGGTTTCTTCTGAAATGGTTACCAACCCATTTTTTTCCAAGGTTCGGATCGGCGACTCCGAACAGCCCGCCCGATCTTTCAGCTCGGAAATGGTCATCGATCCATGCGTTTCCAATGTTTGGAAGACCAGTTTCTGCTTGGCAGTCAGCTTCTCGTAGACGGAGCTTCCAGCTCCGTTAGATTCACCCTGGGCGAAGAGCGGATCGGCCAACGCCGAACGTTCATCCGGAACAGAGCTGGAAGCTCCGTCTACGTGCTTTGGATTATCGCGGATGTATTGCCGAATGCGGTCAGCCTGTTCCGGTGAACGTACAATATGATCGAACGATTCATGCTGCCACACCGGATCCATTTTCACGGGCAGCGCCTTGTTGATCTCATTCGCTGTATACGACTTGATGCTGTGCAAAATCTCCGAAACCTTATGCTCGCCCAATGGGCTTAGCAAGAGATGTACATGGTTGGGCATTACGATGAATTCGCGTAGTTTGTATCGGTCGCCCTCAAAATGTCTAAGCGCATCCTCGACCACCCTCTTTAACTCCGGCCCGGCCAGGGCACACGAGCCCATTCCCTGATCAAGCCAGTTCTGGAAACGCTGAGGAAAGAGTTCATAGTATTCCCGGCGTGTTGCTTCATTGTGCGGCTCGGGATGTTCCTTCAGCCAAACTGCAAGCTCGGCCTTCCACTGGTTCAACTTTACCTGAGGCAAAGAGTCTCCAAGACGGAACGTTATGAAATAGGTCGCGCCTTCCTGCCGCCAATGCGGAAGGTTGCCCTGCTCATTGCCAATCGGTTCTGTTATATCGAAATAGTTTATGCGGTCTTCATCGTAGACGGAGCTTCCAGCTCCGTTAGATTCACCCTGTGCGAAGAGCGGATCGGCCAACGCCGAACGTTCATCCGGAACGGAGCTGGAAGCTCCGTCTACGTTCTTTGCGTCTGCAAGCTGCACAAAGAGCTGCTTTTTGTGTTTTGCGCCGCGTTTGCGGACGGCACTGGGCAGAACGGTGCGGACGGCCTGCTCGATGGGCGCGCAGTAATAATCAGCAATCCAGTAGGCCAGTTTCATGATCTCGTCGGGGATCAGCGGTTTATCGCCTACCACCCCTTTGATCTCTTTGAGCTTGTCGGCAAAGGCTGAAAAGTTGGCCAATCCGACCACAAACCCGCGCAGCTCGCGCGAATGAAACGGAACCGTAACCTGGGATCCAACCTTGATGGACGATTGCATATGCACCGGAATCCGGTAGTCGAACTCCCGGTCCAGCGATATCTCCACCACAACTTTTGCGATACTTGCCATAAGCGGGACAATGTAGTTTCCAAACATTGGAAAGGCTATGGAAAAAAACAGCAGCCGCTTGATTTGCAGAATCCGGACGGTAGAATCCGCCGAATGATCCAGACATTGGAAATTGATAGAGAAAATCCCGACTCCCAGACCTTGGAAAAGGCAAAAGGGGTCCTGCTTAAGGGCGGATTAGTGATTGTGCCGACGGAAACGGTCTATGGAATTGCGTGCGATCCGGCCGTTCCGGGCGCAATGGAAAAGCTGATTGCCGCCAAGGGGCGCGACGGCGACAAACCCATTGCCCGCCTCGCCGCTGATGGCGAACAGGTAAAAGCCGCTTCCAAACATTGGAACTCCGGATTGGATGCCCTGGCTTCCAAATGGTGGCCCGGCCCGCTGACGATGATCGTGGAAACTACTGATGGATGGACGGGCTACCGCGTGCCCGACCACGCCGTTGCGGTGGAACTGGCGAAACTTTGCGGGCGGACGCTGGCCCTGACCAGCGCCAACCTGAGCGGCGAGCCGGATACCAAAACCGCGCAGGAGGCCATCGCTTCGGTCCAGGCCGATCTGGCACTCGATTCCGGTCCATCGGCGGCCGAAGCCATTCCGAGTTCGGTGATTAAGGTGGATCAGAGCCAAATTGAATGTCTGCGCGAAGGGCGCGTGCCCTTTTCTGAAATCGAAACAGTATTTTTCCAGGGATTGGAAGCATGAGTATGGTTTTATTCGTCTGCACCGGAAACACCTGCCGCAGCCCGATGGCCGAGGCTCTTTTTCGCCACCGGATCGGCTCAGAGCTGGATTGGGAGGTGCAGTCGGCCGGCGTTTTTGCCAATTCCGGCTCGCCAGCCAGCCAAAATGCAGTGGAGGCGCTCCGTGAACTGGATATCGACCTCTCTCAGCACCAAAGCCAACCCATTACGGCAGAACTGGTTAACCAATCATCTCTAATCGTAGCCATGACCGAAGGGCACGCCGCACAAATTCTTGAATGGTTTCCAGAGGTTGGAAACAAAGTTTGCTTGATTAACTCCTTCGGAACATCGAAAGTCCCCGCCGATGTTTCTGATCCGTTCGGCGGATCGCTAAACACTTACAAAAGAACACGTGACGAGATTGATCGGGCCCTTTCGGACCTGATCCTTTTTATTCGAAGTGAACAGAAGTAAATAAGGAACGCTTTACTATGAAGATTGCAATTGGCTCAGACCACGGCGGTTTTGCTCTTAAAACCCGTGTTGCCGAAATTCTCCTGAACAAAGGGGTCATTGTTGAAGACCTCGGCTGCGACAGCGCAGATTCCGTAGACTATTCCGATTATGCCGCCGCAGTGGCTAATGAAGTTTCCAACGCAACGGTTGATCAGGGCATTATTGTCTGCACCACCGGTATCGGTGTCAGCATCACTGCCAACAAATTCCCGCGTGTTCGCGCAGCACTCTGCCTGAATGCGGATATGGCCTCCATGACCCGCCAGCATAACGACGCTAACATTCTCTGCCTCTCGCAGAAATATACAAAGGATGGGGAACTCGAAGGGATCGTCGACGCCTGGCTGACTGCTGAATTCGAAGGCGGCCGCCACGAACGACGTGTGAAAAAGATCAAGGACTATGCCTCAGAACACGGCGGAACCATTGCCGTCTACGACGAAGATCCGGAAATCTACGCCCTGCTGAAAAAAGAAGACGAGCGCCAGAAAGAAAACCTGGAACTGATCGCCTCTGAAAACATTGTGAGTAAAGCCGTTCGTGAAGTTTCCGGATCGCGCATGACCAATAAATATGCGGAAGGCTACCCGGCCAAGCGCTGGTATAATGGATGCGAATGGGTCGACGAAGCCGAGCGGCTTGCCATCGACCGTGCGAAAGAGCTGTTCGGTGCAGAACACGCCAACGTTCAGCCGCACCACGGATCCGGCGCCAATATGGCTGTTTATTATGCCATGCTTAACCCGGGCGACACCATTCTCGCCATGAGCCTCGCTGAAGGCGGCCACCTGACTCACGGGCATCCGATGAACTTTTCCGGCCGCTTTTTCGACATCGTTCCTTACGGTGTGGATGAAGAAACCGAGCAGATCGACTATGACAACATTCAGGCACTGGCCGATGAGCACAAGCCGAAGATGATTGTTGCCGGTGCATCGGCTTATTCCCGCATCATAGATTTCAAGCGTCTGCGTAAGATTGCCGACAGCTGCGGCGCATATCTGATGGTTGATATGGCCCACATCGCCGGTCTGGTTGCTGCAGGCTGCCACCCGAACCCGGTTCCTTATGCCGAGTTCGTGACCACCACCACGCACAAAACCCTGCGCGGACCGCGCGGCGGCATGATTCTCTGTCAGGAAAAATTCGCGGCCGATATTGACCGCCAGGTATTCCCGGGCATTCAGGGCGGACCGCTGATGCACACGATTGCCGCGAAAGCAGTGTGTTTCCACGAAGACCTTCAGCCGGAATTCAAACAGTATCAGCAGCAGGTTGTTAAAAATGCCCAGGCATTGGCTGCGGCGCTGGAAGACGACGATATTCGCCTCGTTTCCGGCGGCACGGACAACCACCTGATGCTGATCGATGTGACCGGCGCCGGAACAACGGGTAAAGATGCTGCGATCGCACTCGATAAAGCGGCCATCACCGTAAATAAGAACGGAATCCCGTTTGATAAGAAGAGCCCGTTCGTGACTTCTGGTATTCGCATCGGAACCCCGGCCATTACCACCCGCGGGATGAAAGAGGCGGAAATGGAAAAAATTGCCGGCTTCATCAAACGTGTATTGCGCAATATCAATAACGACACGGTCATTGCTCAGGTTCGCGAGGAAGTTATTGCTCTCACGGCCGAGTTCCCGATTCCGTAAGTTTTCCAGCCATTGGAAAAGCAAAAAGCGCCGGTGTTTTCATCGGCGCTTTTTTATTTTC
>JAROAZ010000037.1 GCA_029432775.1 Pontiellaceae bacterium B12227
CCCGGATAAAACGGGGGAGTAGGCATCGAAGGCCTCAAACCCAATAAACACAGTGTAATAGAGAGAAAATAGAAGGCGTTCGCTTTACAGAACGGACACAAAATTGGGGACAGAAATATGAAAACCTGCCCTCCGGAAATTTTATGTCCTTAATTTTTCTGTCAAAAAAACCCGGCTTTCAAACCCTGGAACTTTTTTTTAACCGCGGATGGACACGGATAAACACGAATATTTTGGAGGGCGATGGTTGTCTTGCAAGTGTTCAGACTCGCTTCGCGTCGTCAACGCAACACCCTGACCCCGCCGATCAGCGCCCCGCAGTGTAGATCTGACAAAAAATTGGGGACAGAAATATAACAGCCTGCCCTCCGGAAATTTTATGTCCTTAATCTTTCTGTCAAAAAAACCCGGCTTTCAAACCCTGGAACTTTTTAACCGCGGATAGACACGGATGAACACGAATTTTTTGGAGGGGCGCCGGCCTCGGCGACCACCCGCCCGCACCGGCCACTCCACCGACGGACATCGGGCCGATGTCCTACCACTCAACTCCAACGGCCCGGACATCCCTCATTGACATTGTTCACGTTTATGTTAACTATTCGGCTATGAAGAAAATCACCTTCTACACGACAGCAACTGGAAAATGTCCCGTTGAGGAACATTTAGACAAGCTGTCAGACAAACAGGTCCAGAAGATCGCCTGGGTGTTGAAGATAGTTCGGGAAATGAATCCCCTTCCCACGAATTACTTCAAGAAACTGGTCAATACGAATGATATTTGGGAAGTGCGGGTTGATGTAGGCAGAGATACATTCCGCCTGCTTGGTTTTTTCGATGGCAGTGAGTTGATTATTCTTACCAACTCATTCCAGAAGAAAACCCAAAAGACTCCGACCAGGGAAATCAAATTGGCCGAACAGCGGAAGAAAGAATATTTAGATAGGAAATGATGATGGACGATCTCGATAAATACATAGGAAAAAGAAAAAAGCGGAGTCCTGAATTTGCCAAGGATTTCGATAAAGGTTACGAACAATTCAAAATCGGAGTCATGCTCAAACAGGCACGACTTGAAGCCGGTTTAACCCAGGAGCAGGTCGCCGAGAAATTGAATACAAAAAAATCAGCCATTTCCCGAATTGAAAACCATGCAGAAGATATTCGTTTGTCCACGCTAGAGAGTTTTGCTCAGGCAGTTGGGAAACGATTGCGCCTGGAAGTTGCCTGACAAAAGCCAGCCGAGATCTTTTTTATAGGGTGGGCACGAAGGCAAAATGATTTCCGTTGCACCGTCTTCCAACCCATGGATTTTTTTAACCACGGATGGACGCGGATAAACACGAATATTTTGGAGGGCGATGGTTGTCTTGCAAGTGTTCAGACTCGCTTCGCGTCGTCATCGCAACACCCTGACCCGCCCCGCAGTGTAGATCTGACAAAAAATTGGGGACAGAAATATAACAGCCTGCCCTCCGGAAATTTTATGTCCCTAATCTTTCTGTCATACCCGCCGCACCGAATCATTCCGCCGAAGTAGCATGGTCCTCCGGGCCGTGTCTGACAGAAAGGTTAGACAGGACCATGAACAACAGGACCATTCCCCCCTCCTCCGGAGGTCTTAAGGCAAAATGATGAAGAGCAAAATGATTTCCGCTACACAGGGGCTTCCAACCCATGGATTTTTTTTAACCACGGATGGACGCGGATGAACACGAATATTTTGGAGGGCGATGGTTTGTCATCGCAGATCCCTGAAAAACCCCGTTGCAGTGCCCGACAGTGTAGATCTGACAAAAAATTGGGGACAGAAATATTACAGCCTGCCCTCCGGAAATTTTATGTCCTTAATTTTTCTGTCAAAAAAACCCGGCTTTCAAACCCTGGAACTTTTTTAACCACGGATGAACACGGATATTATTGGAGGGCGATGCGTCGTCATCGCCGCCCACGCAACCTCGGCGGCAACAAAGTGCCGCCCTCCAACAACCGAACTGGAGGGCGATGCGTCGTCATCGCAGATTCCCAAAAAGCCCCTGCACCCAGCCGATCCTGTACATCCTGTGATCCTGTCAAAAATAATTCCCCGCTCGGGGAGCCCGCAGGATGCGGGCGGTACGGTTGCTGTACGCAGGCATCTTGCCTGCCCCGAGACGGGCTGTACCGCCCGCATCCTGCGGGCCTCGGGAACAAGCTGTACCGCAGGCGTCTCGCCTGCCCCGCCCGGTTCCAAGGATTGGAAAACATATACACTTCTTGCTCTACTCTTTTAAGAAAGGTAATAATGTGTATCAGTTTTACGCAATTTATATTTCCTCCCCTGCACGGAGAGCATCTATAGGCCGCGGATACGGAAAATATACGGAGTAAAGTTTCCCCCGAGGGAACGCACCAATTTAACAATGAGCAGGTCATAACTGGAAAAACAGTCCATGATATAGGGTGCATACATGGGAATTTCCCATATGTGACACAGTTAGGAAAAATATGAAAAAAACAATTACCCCTGAGATAATTCAGGCAACCTACAAAGTTGCGAGAAGTATTCATAGAGGTAAATTGACCAATCAATTAGGAGAAAAGCGACTAACCCAGAAATACAACATGAACCTCAAATCGGCTCAAGATTACATACGCTGTTACCTCAAAATGATCCAAGGAAAAACATTCACCCACACTATTAATGCTTTTGGCGTTCAGCACTACCTTGAAAACATTTTGGGAGATGAAGGAGAAGAAAAACTACGACTTGCTCTTGAATCACTGCGCTTGCACATTGAATATCGCAAATCCATTAATTCCGCAGAGCGAACGAAACAGGAAATCTATGACTCTTTTATAGAGGAATATAATTTCGACAATGAACCAGTCATTTATCCAGATGAGATTCCCCCGACTAAAAAATTTAAGGAAGGAAGAACACGGGAAGTTCAAGTTAATGCGTATGAACGAAACCGTGTCGCAAGAAAAAAGTGCATCGAGCACCATGGAAGCTCTTGTGCTGTTTGTGATTTTGACTTTGAAGAAGTTTATGGAGAAATTGGAGAAGGATTCATTCATGTCCATCACCTAAAGGAGATTGCATCCAGAAAAAAAGAATATCTCCTAAACCCAATAACAGATTTGCGGCCAGTTTGTCCTAATTGTCATGCGATGATTCATTCAAAGAAAAAAGCCATTCCAATATTCAAAATGAAAAAAATCCTAACCAGCGAGTAGCCCCTTGGATAACGCCCGGTTTTGTAGGCAGAGTCTGATTCCCAAGTGGAGACTCGTAACGTTCGCTGAAAGATTAGAAAGGAACATCCATGGTATTTTGTAGATGTTGTGGAAAAGAAATCCACGAGACCGCGCTAACTTGTCCACATTGTGGTGGTTCTCAGAATTTGTCTTCTCAAAAGGTTGGTGATGGAGTTCTCTGGGTTCCTCTTACATCACTAATTCTTAGCATACTCTGCTTCTCTTCTCTGCTTACTGAAACAGAATATGAAGCTGATGTATACTTGGGTGGAATTGCTATTGCACTATCAAGTATCGTTATGGGAATCATCAGTCTGAAAAACCAGAAAAGAGAAAAAGCCATGGCGATTACAGCAATCGTTTTGTCTTCAATTGCTGTCCTTACATTTTTTGCGTTATTAACAGAGTAACAATAAGGAAAACAAATGAGTATGGTATTTTGTCGTGGTTGTGGAAAAGAAATTCATGAGACAGCACCAACCTGTCCACATTGTGGTGCACCAGCAAACCCGCAACCTCAAGCCCAAGGTAAAAACAATTACACCTCTTATGACCAAGTTCCGTGGTACAGAAAAAACTGGTTCGCCATTCTATGCTTCTTTATTTTTACGCCAGGTCTCTTAATTACATTACTAACAGGTGATGTTTATTATGTAAGAAAAGGAGAACTCAAAACCTACTCAATGGGAGGAAAGATATTCCTCATTATCTGGGTGATCCTCAGTTTCGTTGCTGTTTTCTCAGAACCATAAAAAACATACAAAATCTGGAAAGAGGGAGTGTTTAGCTCCCTCTCCCCGAATGCGGGTCCACTCCGATGGCTTGCAAGGCTCTGGTTACGGCACGCGCAGGGCGCCTTTTGCAATGAACATGGCGGGGAGATAGGCGAGCAGATAGATGCCGAGCCAGCCGAGGTCTTTCTTGGTGCCGGGCACCGTGAAGAAACTGACTTTCTGTAATGATCGTGGATAGTTGATCGTGATCGATGTTACCTCCGGCGAAACCTCCGCAAACGCGGCGGGTTCCGGCGGGACGGATGATCCGAACACCAGATTAAATTCAGCCGCCACGGTATCCCCTACCATCAGCGTTAAGGGATGCAATCCACCGGCGGACTCGGGCACATGAATCAGCCACGTCAGCTTCTGGGCCGGCACGCCTTCGGCGAGAAATGCATTCAGGCTGGCGAGCATCGTCATGCGGGTATGGTCGGCGGCCGACTGCACTTCCCACGGCAGGTCCGACAGATCACTCTCCTGTTTCCACTCCGTGCGCAGCTCTTCCAGCTCGCGGCGGATCGGCGGCAGCATTTGCTCCGCATCGGAATCCAAGGCCAGCGGGGCGGGCACGTTCAACCGGACGGCTTCCTGACAGTCGCCATCGATCTCAGCAACCACGCTGACCATCCGTCCGGGCTCGGCATTCCACGACGCCGGATCGACCCGCATCGGGAACCACATAAAGACCATAATCATCGGCCCAAGAATCAGGGCCAGCGGAACCATCGACGCTTTCAAAATCCGATTGGTGACCGGCGCGGCCAGCGCTTCCATCGCTTTGCGCCGTTCGCTGTCGGCCGGAAGTTTATTTGCCGCTTTGCGCAGCGCGCCCGACCGACGCTTGGCTTCGAACAGGCGGGCGTTGTCGGTGATAAAGCGCTGGATCAAAATCGGAACCAGACCAAACACGCAGGCAATGATCGCTACGGTACCAATCATTCCAAGAGAACGAACCAACGGCCAGATGAGTACATCCAGCAAACCCATAAACGGATCGTGCAGCACATTCGGCGGTAGCAGGAACACCGCCGCCAATAATACGCCCCACACCAGTGCCATGATCAACCCCAGCCGGTTGGCTTTGGCATCTTTTGCACAGGGCGGAGGCGGAACCATCGACCGCGGGATACGTGCATCTTCCACGTCGGCATCGGCCCCTTCGCGATAGATCCAGCCGGCGTTGGCATCGACCGTGATGCTTTCGCCCTCGGTTAAAAGTTCCGTTGCGCCGTCGAGTACCACGGCCGGCAGGCCCATTTCGCGGGCCACCACGGCCCCGTGCGAAAGCGAGCCGCCGCGTTCGAGCACCAGACCGCCGGCTTTGGCAAACAGCGGCGTCCAGGAAGGATCGGTGGACGGGCAAACCAGAATGGCCCCCTCCTCCATCGCTCCGCCGGCCTCCGGCGTCAGCACAATCGATACCGGGCCGCTGACCGATCCGTTGGAAACCGAGTGCGCTTCCAGCACCGGTCCATCGGCGCGGACGAGCGCACTTCCAATCATTGGAACGTCGTCGGCTTCAATCACATGCGGCAGGCTCAGGCGCTGCTCCACCTGATAGCTCAGCTTACGCCCCGCAATCCGGTCCTTCGGTACAAAGCCGGTTTCCAATGCCTGGAAAATTTCATCCGGTTCCAGAAAGAAAATATCTTCGCCCACCTCCAACCGGCGACCGAACTCCAGTGCAGTCAGGCGCAATACGCTGTAGGCGCGCATCAGATAAAACTTACCGTCCTCGCGGAACCGCAGATAGCGCCGAACGACGTCCGAAGCCGTTTTTACTTTTACAAAGACGTCCGGACTCAAGGTCGTCCGCAGCTGCTCCAGCGCCTCGTCGGCCGCTTTCATGCGATCCTGATGCAGCGCCTCCAGATCGGAACCGGCCACCTGCTCCGCCATGGCGCTTACTGCGTCCGGGCGTTCCCGCCACCGCGGCGAGGCCAGATCGAACTCCGCCGGAGCGCGATGACCGAATTCGGCCAGCCACGATTCCAGCTGAAGCTCTTTCAGTGCGATGTTCGAGGCCATGGTGCGGTCGGGCATCGAGCTGACCGACAAGGTGGAAACCAGCTCGTCCGGCTCATCGTCCCAAAGATGTTCGTTCAGCAGTTGCCGCAGCTCCTCCACGGCGACGGCTTCCACCATCGATGGAAGAAAAGCCATGGCCCCGAAATCGTCCAGCGCGGTGACGGCCTGCGTTTTCCACAGCTCAATCAGCTCGGCATTTCCAAGGGTTGAAAGATCCAGTGCTTCCTGCGCCTCGCTCCACGCTAAAACCTTCGGAACATATTCATCGTCAAATTTTTGGTCGAGATCCTTTGTCAGCGCCTCAATTTTTGCCGCGGCCGACGTGGCCAGTTTGGCGGCCTGCCCGATTTCTTTCAGGCTGCCGTTCGGAACGGTTGGCGGATTCTGCGCCGCGTCCGGATCGGTGCGCAGTGCGGCCGGATCGTAGGCGAAGGGGTAGCCTTCCGAAAATAGTTCAGTCATCAGCGAGCAGTCCATATAGATCTCGCCGCCGACCCGATCCAGAAAACTGCGTTCGCTCACCGCCGGGCCGGGATGGAATCCGAGCTGTTCGTGCATTTTTCCGAAGCCGCCGGTGCCGGACATAAAGCTAGAAACGAGGCTCCAGCTCAACGGCGTCGGATGCGGCAGGGTTTCGCCGAGGTTATGCCGCACCCACGGGCCCGCGCCCTTTTCCAGCCGTTGGAACAGATAGGCTTTGGTGCCATCGATCAATTGGTTGTAAGCATCGGTTTCTTCCAACGTAGTAATCGGCCGCGCCTGCAGCATCAGGACTTCGCCGTCTTCCACCGCCCACTCGATATCCTGCGGGCCACCGAAATGCGCTTCGGCCAATACACCGAGTTCCCGCAGACGGATAATCGACTCATAGCTTATGCACGCTTTTGTGCGTTGCTCTTCGGGAACGGATTCCAGTCCGGAACCGCCCGGATAGATGGCGTGCTTTTTATCCGCCACATCATACGAAAGCACTTCATCCATCTTCGCCGCAACCCGGATGACATCCGGCTGCACATCGCCGGACACGAGCGTTTCGCCCAGGCCCCACGTGGCTTCAATCAGCATGTTATCGCGCGAGCCGGTCTGCGGATCGACCGTAAACAGCACACCGGCTACCTCGGCTGACACCTGCTGCTGCACCACCACAGCCATCGCAACCTCATCGAGGTCAATGCCGTGCTCGTCGAGATAGGCCGTCGTGCGGTCGGACTTCACACTGCGCCAGCATTTTTCGATGGCGTCCACAATTTGTTCTTCGGTTTCCAGGTTCAGAAAAGTGTCATACTGCCCGGCCATGGATGCCCCGGCCATATCCTCCGCCGTGGCGGAGGAGCGGGCCGCAACGCGCTTGCCGGCCAGCGGCTTGAGTGCTTCGCGGATTTCCTTTGCCAATGACTTTGAAACGGTTCCGTCGGCCGCCTGTTTGAATGCGGCCGTGGTGACCACAAAGCCGCCCGGCACCGGGAGACCGGCCTGCATCAGCTTGGCCAGATTAATCGCCTTGCCGCCGACCAATTCCACATTGAGCGCTTCAGAAAGGGGGATTATCATTTTGGGTAACGTCATGCGCCTACCCCCGTGAAATGTAGATATGCCCTGCCTTGGACAATCCCCGTGCCAGCGGAACTACACAATTCAGTACTCCGGCGATTATTTGTGGAGGATTCCAAACGACTGATTAATGGCCACAAAGAGGCACAAGGCGCCGCCAAAAAGAAGGCGGCTGCACGAAAACTCTGCGTACCCGGTCTTTGTGTTTCTTGTGCCTTTTCGTGGCGATCCTTACAAGCAGAGTTCCTGTACTTACTCATAGCAGCGCAGCCCCCCGGTTTCGCTGCCGACAAAGATGCGGCCGTTGTAGATCATCGGTGAGCTGATACAAAGCCCCTGCTCACCCGGGCTCGTCTTTTCGTTGATGTAGATTTTTTCCAGCAACGATCCGTCGTTCAGCGAAAGTTTCACCATATAGCCGTCGTGGCTCACGGCATAAACAAAACCGTCCACCACCGATGCGCCGGCCAGCACCGGAGCCTGACCGCTTACGGCCGTTGACCAAACCTGTTTTCCGGTTTCGGGATCGAGCGCCACCACCTTGCCCGCCGCAACGGGAGCGATGAGATATTCCCCGGCCGCAACAGCACCGAGCACGGCATCGGGCATATCGGAACTCCAGAGCACTTTGCCGTTTTCAGCATTGAGTGCCATTACGATGCCGGCGGGATTCGGATCGCGGAAAACAAAGTCGCCGTTGCCGCCGCCTACGATCAGCGTATCGCCCATCATGGTTACCGCGCCGGTGATCGGATACGGGGTTTCGGTTTTCCAAAGCTCGCGCGGCTGACTGTTCAGTTCCGCTTCCGTTCGGAGGGCCACCACGGCCTTTCCGTTGAAGCCGCTGCCGATATATAAAATGCCGTCCTTCACGATGGGTGAACTTTCCGGATCGGCCACATCGTGCCGCCAGAGTTCCTGACCGTCTGCAATCCGCACGGCCATGACATAGCCGGTGTGGCTGATCGGTTTATGGGTGGCCGGATCCTCAATGGCCCCGGCGCCGATATAGACCACACCGTTTTCAATGGCCGGCGAGCTTTCCAGATGCAGCGGCGTTTCCACCGTCCAGAGCACGTCGCCGTTTTCGGCATTCAGGCAGAGCAACTGACAGTTGCTGTCGGGATGCAGGCCCTGCCCAATCAGCACATACTTTCCGTCAGCCGTAACCGCCGGCGAGCTGAAGAAGCCTTTGATCTCTTCACCGTTCACCTGATCGACCGACCAGATGGTTTCGCCGGAGCCGGCATCCACACAGAAAACAATGCCGTAGCTGTCGGGCGGGTCCAGTTCGCAGGAGGCCGCAAAGACGCGATCGCCATGAACCGCAGGACTGGAAAGCATCATGGCGGAGTCGACCGTTTCAACGGAGCCGTCATCATCGACCCAGCTTGGAAAATAGTCCCAGGCCAGCGACAGCTCGCCCGCCGGCGCCGAACCCACTGCGCCGAGGCGGCGTTCATCGCCGCGGAAGATTACGGGTTGGTCGGTTTTGACGGCAGAGGATTCAACCGGCTTCTCCGCCGGTGCTTTGACCTCGCCGCGTTCCTTCGCCTTGATGCGGGCCAGAGCGATTTCCGTCCAGTCGATATAAACCGGCACCGTGGTGGAGGCACCGGTTGCCACCGGCTTGCTTCCGCGGCGTTTTCCGGCCGCATGCGTTTCCCCGCCGTGGCCCGGCCAGAAATGAACCGCAGCCCAGATGCCTAAGCCAACCAGCACGACGGCCACAGGGACCAGCGGCTTTTCCTTACAGGCTTTCAGCAGCGCTTTCGGTTTAAACAGCAGTGCAAAAAAGGTGGCGATTCCGGCCGCCATGGCCGGCAGCAGCGCCGCGCCCGCATTTACAAAGATTGGAACTACGGCAATATCACCATGCAACATCGTCATCCCCCTGATCGCCGCGTTCCGCCACGATTGAAATTCGTTTTTCCGAAGTTAAATCCACATCAAAATCGCGGGTGTGCCCATCGGCATAGGCCACGTTCACTTTATAGGTTCCAGGCCTTGGAACCGCAAAGCAGACCGCATCCGGACTCGTACAGCCCGAGGCCACATTGCCGCCCAGATCGCGGCGTCCTATCACTGCACCGGATGCATCGATCAACCGGACCTTGGCACCCACCACGCCCTTCGGTCCGAGAACCCGAACGGAGCAGAGCCGCACATCCATGAGCCGCTTTTCATCCTTCTTCATCAGTTCGGTTTCCTGCCGCATGGAAAGCGTATCGTTCACAATCAGGAACAGCTGGCCCTTTTCGTTGCCGATCAGAATGTCGGGCGCACCGTCGTTATTGACATCGCCCAGCGCCAGCGAACGCCCGCCGGAACCGTGCGCCGGACCTTTGAAGAGCGGCTTTTCGTCCACGTGCACTTTAGCGTGCATGTAGGAGCCGTAACCCCGGTTGATAATATATCGATTCTCTTTCTGCTGATCGCAGACGGTGTAGATGTCCACATAGCCATCAACGTTGAGGTCGGCGGCGGCGGTGGCAAAGTGATAGTCGGAGCCTTCGCTGATCTCGTTTCCATAGCCGGTGATATCAGTCGGGACGCCGCCTTCGTTGGCGACAATCAGCCAGTCCTTTTCAATCGGCACCACCAGATCCATCTGATCGGGTTTATAGGATGTCATGAAAACGCCGGCGCCGGTTTTGCCGTATTCATCCAAGCCTGTTTTGAAGGAGAAATCCACATCGTGTTCCAAGGGTTGGAAAAC
This sequence comes from Pontiellaceae bacterium B12227, assembly GCA_029432775.1. Classification (GTDB taxonomy): domain Bacteria; phylum Verrucomicrobiota; class Kiritimatiellia; order Kiritimatiellales; family Pontiellaceae; genus Pontiella. Next base: position 10,318 of record JAROAZ010000037.1, read on the forward strand.
GCCCTGATCATTCTGAACGAAGACAAAGCCTCCGCCGTCGGCATAAAACAGATCGGTGCGGTTATCCCTGTTCCAGTCGCCGGGCACAAAATAGCCGTTGCCTTCGGTCGGTAGCCCCATCGCCGCTGTGACGTCCACCATTGACCGTTTATCTTTTCCGGGATTCAGAAAGGCGCGCAGCCCCTTTCCCTTGAAGCTGGCCACCACGTCCGGATAGCCATCGCCGTTAAGCTCCACAAAGGACGCGCTCTTGAAACCCTCCATGTCGTCCACTTTCAGCCAATCGGTCTGAACCAACGCAAACGACTTTTCAAAGGTGCCTTTGTAAAGGGTGGTTCCGAGCATGAGGTCCGCCAGTCCATCGCAATCGACGTCGGCCACGGAGCAGCTGACACTGGCCGACTTTACGCCCAGCTTGTCGGTGGCATTGGAAAACTGCATGGGTTCCACCTGCAGAAAAATCCGGTCGCCTTTCGGCGAACAGGCCACGAGGTCTTCCATACCGTCGCCGTTGAGGTCGAACATGGCCGCGCCTTCCACCGATGCGGGCAGCTCGTCGATGAGCAGGTCCGGCTTAAACTTTACGTAGGCTTTGCGGGGATAGTATTCGCGATCCGCCGCCATGTCTTCCAGCATCCGGATCAGCTGGCTGGTCATGCCGCAGTAGATGCCGGCCAGTGTGTTGACCTGCTTGCCTTCCGAATCGGTTTCCATATCGCTGGCAACGCCGATATGAAACAGGTTGGTCTCCTGCACCTCGCCCACCAGAAACTCGTCGGCGTACATGCGGATCTGGCGCTTTGATTTGCGACGGCTGGGCTTGCCGGCAAATACCGGAAACTGATCGCCCTTCGCCAGCGAACCATCGGCCGCGCGCTCGGCCACCTGTCCGGCCAGCGCTCCGGTAAAGACTACGGTGACCGGTTGTTCGGCCTGGTAGCTGCCTTTGATCGCTTTGACCACGGAGCACTTCAGCTTCGCGGCGGCGGGATCGATGGCATCGATTTCCAGCACGACGACGTTATCGTATTTCTGGAAATAGACATCCGGCTGCAGCGCCGGATTGATGACGGCATGCGCGGAGCCAACAACGAGCAACGCCGCAAGACCAAACAGGAGATTCTTTGGTTTAGATACATTCATAGTTTCATTTCGATTTAGTGAGGCTGTGCGTCAGATTGTCTTCTGCACCAAGTTCGCAAAGTCCGCGAAGGCAGGGTGTTTCTTCTTAGCGTTCTTTGCGCTCTTCTGTGAACAACTCATTTTACAGGTTGTAAGTTAGTTGATGACGTAGGTGGTGGTGTAGGTCGGGCTGAAGCCGACGCCTTTCTTGTAGGCCTTGACGGTCAGCTTGGTGGTTTTGTTCAGCTTGATCGGCGCGGTGTAGGCCGGCGATTTTCCTGTCGGTTCCGAGCCGTCGGTGGTGTAGCGGATTTTTGCGCCGGGCACTTTGGTTTTGATTTCCACCTTCACGGGCTCATCAAAAATGACGGCGACCGGGGTCTCGATCTGATTCCCGCCTTTACCGACCTTGCGGATTTTGGTGTTGGCGGGCAGTGCATTCAGCTGGAAGGGTTCGTATTCGCCGAGGTGCCTGCTCATGGAGGTCATGGCTTTGAGCGTGAGACCGTATTCCGACTTCTGGTCGCCGCGGCCGTGGTAGTAGGAGTTCGGGTCGGCTTCCATTTTTGCGATCAGGTTGTTCGCGCTCGTTGACGCGCAGTGCTTGCCGAAGGTGACATTTTTCCAATCTTTGGAAACATCTTTATTAAACAGGCCGATGCCGTCTTCCATGATGTAATCAAAATGCACGCCGTCGAGCTGAACGTCACCGGCCAGCTGCATGGCAACGCCTTTGTTATCTTTGGCTTTCTCGTTCGGGTTGCCGACTTTCCGGCCCTGCCCGTCGGTAAAGTCGTCCACGGACGTGATGGAGGTGACGACGAGGCGCGCTTTTTTCGGGTTGGCCGAATAGACGCGGATAAAGGAACCGAGTGCGGCATAGAGGCCGGAGCGGCCGGGTTTGTCGTTTTCAGCAAAGCCGAGGCAGAGGAAGGCATCTTCGGTCAGCGGACGTTCCGGAGAACCGGCCTGGAGGACCCCGTTGCGATAGATATTGATGTTATAGACGCCTTTGGCGTTGGTGTTGATGAACGGGGCGATGCGTCCGCCGCCCTGGATTTCCAGAATGCCGCCGTCGTAGACTTCGAACGCGCCTTTGTTGGTGGCCCCGCTGAAGCGGAAATCGCCGCTGATGATACACTTGCCGTGCTGCAGCATGACCTCGTCGCTGACGCCGACGTTGCCGAGAAACTCCACCGACTTGGTGCCGATTTTGGCGATCTGGAATTTATGCGAGATCTGGCTGTTGCAGGATTTTTCTTTCGGCAGGCGTTTGGAGGTGTGGCGGTAGACGCGCCCCTTGCCCGGGAACACCGCATCTTCAATATTAAAATAGGTGTCGTGATCGCCGCGAATGGAGATCCAGTGAATGTCGCCGCCGTCTTTCACATCGACGTTGCCCCAGATCTCGAGTTCGTTGCGGTGTTTGCCCTGCAGTTCACCGTTCTTTTCGATGACCACGTGGCGCACCTGATTCTGGCGGTTGCCTTTCACGATGTAGTTTTTGGATGCCTTCGGCAGCAGGATATCGGTTTCGCGGTCCGGCGCGGTTTTGGCGGTCTTTCCGTTTTCCTTCCAGTTTTCCGCCACGCCGAATTCCCCGCCCTCGCCCGGATTGGCCCAGACCAGCTGACGCCCTTCGTCCCATTTTTCGAGCTTCCACAAAGGCTCTACGGCAACTGCCGAAACGGCCAACCCCACCCACATCATGATCCATGCAAATTGTTTCATTCTATTCCCTTTCCTATACACACCCGCCGGCCGGATTCGGCCGAACGCAAAAAAAACGATTACCTGATACCCTATACATTGCCGGTGGCTCCGGCTATTAGGCACAAAAAGAGTTCCAATGTCTGGAACTCTCTGACTATTGATAGCAGTCGCAGCTCGTTCAATACTGCTCAATACAGAACAGGTCCCGAATATTCACAGAATAATTGAGACATAATCATTTTATAAAACAAACAGCTCCAGGAGCTTTCCCATAGTGGAGGTCGCCTTCTCTGTACGCTTTCTGCTTAGAGCAGGACAGGATCATTTTTCTTATCTACCGTGCTCGAGTGGAAATCATCCTGTCATTCAATTATTCTGTCCTCATTAAATTTCAACTCGACATCCGGGTTAAACGGGACCTTATCGCCACACTGAAGAGTTCCAAGGGTTGGAAACTCAGCGGATGATATGGCAACGGGCGAGGAGCGGACCAGAAGTGCGCTCTTCTGCAAGGAATGACGGTTGATACTTCAGTACTTCAAACTGCGGACCGGCTTTACGGCGCATCCGACGCTGCTGTTTCCGGCGAGCGAGCCAGGCTCCAAGTCCGCCGATCCCAAAGAGTGACAGGGTGGCCGGCTCCGGCACCGCCTGGCCGTAGACATCCATCTGGAGGGCCTGCCCGTCATAGCTGGTCCATCCGCCGAACTCGCTGGCCAGCTTCAGGGGAATTCCATTACCCGACACATCCGACTGAACGGCGGCATTGTCCGTCATTCTCCACCAGTAGCGCGTGGCTCCCTGCGACTGGTCGGCCGAAGCCACAAACCAGTAGCTGGAGTTTGCGGCAAGCGTCAACGTGGAGGAAGCCGCAATCGGCTGCCCCACCAGTGCAGCACTGGTGCTGAACAGTTTATACCCGCCGGAAACAGCCGTGCCGGGCACGCCGCCGGCGTTGTTATAGATCGAAACACTGAGGTCGCCCAGTCCGCTTTCGTGATAGAGTTTTTCACCGAAAAAAACCGATGAGAGATTCCAGGCTTCGGAACCGGTGGAGAAAGCAAACCCCTGCAGGACGGGATAGTTTGCGCCCAGGCCGTCATCCCCGATAAGTACTTTGTTCACCGTGGATGCATTTTGGGTGTTTCCGCCCAGCAGTTCGGCCTTCACCTGCGCGGCCCCTATCAGGACGCCTACTATCAGAATTTGAACTTTCATCATGGTCCCCCTATTTAAGGCGCACATTAACCTGAATGAAACCGGATTCGGCCTGGCTGACATCAACCGTATGACTGTTCACCGGATATTCAAGATTTTCCGCAATCACATCCGGCGCCTCCTCCGAAAGGTCGGCACTCTGCGTGATGCTATACAAACGATCCGGCTTCGACTCCCATTCCACCACCATGTTTTCTCCATCGGTTTCCAATGTCTGGAACGAGCTGACCGCAAAGACCGACAGCGAGTTGGTCGGATTATGACCGGTTAAGAATTCTTCCAGGTTTGTCATCCCGTCGTCATCCAGATCCATTGTGGGATTGGCATTTAAACCAGTCAGGCGCAATTCTTCTGCCCAGCTGTTATATTTCGGCATGATGATGGCCGGCGCGGCCCCGATCCGGAAGTCCAGGTTATCAATGTAGACATGCTCCGAAAGAGCGTGCCCTCCTGATCGAAGTAAATGATCGGGAACACTTCAGTCGGAATGAAATCACCGGCTCCCGAGTCAACGGGAAACGAGCCCGTGTATTCAATATGGTGCTGCCCGGCGGTCAGCTTTGCTTTGGTATAGTCGAACGGACCGTTGCCGGTATTCTCCGCATCCTTCCAGCGGAACAGGATTCCGCCCACGGCTTCCGTGAGATTGGCCGGGAGGTAGATATCGAAGGAGAGCTGATAGCGATCGCCGGGCTGGATGTTATATCCACTCAGATCAATCGGATTGGCCACGGGCCGGATGCCCGCCCACGAACCGCCCCCAACTGAAAGCACCGCAACCTGGCCCGCAGCATTGGAGAATGCGACCGGAGCATCAACTACCTGGCTGGTCAACTGGTTCACGGTCTGCATGTCGGTGCCCGGCAGCGTCATGTTGCCGGTGGTCGACGCGCCCGGCGCAGCCCCCTCGAAATCCTCGTTCCAGAGGCTTTCCAGTTCCAGCGGCGGCGGACCGTCTGTTACCACAACAACCAGCTCCGCTGAATTCGTATTGCCGGCGGTGTCCGCAACCGACACGTTGAACAAATTCGTTCCGACGTCGGAGAGTGCCGGCATTCCTGAAAGGGCTCCATTGGTTGAAACCGCAAGCCAGGACGGGCCGGTTGCCCAGAAGGTAAGCGGGTCGCCCTCTGCATCATATACCGCATTCGTCAGCGTTCCGGCATAGTCCGTTCCCTGATCCACGCTGCCGCCGTCGATGGGATCAGACAGGAACAGCGGCGCAGTATTTTCCGGGATGACCTCGACGCGGAAGTTGTCCATGTTCACTTCCGAAATCTTACTGAACGCGCCCACGCTGATATTGGTGGGATTCCAACCGGTCGTATAGCCGGCATAGATGGTTTCGCCGTTTGCAATATGGCTCAGCTCCTGTGTTGCCGTGCTGTACTTGACGGTGCCGTTCAGGATGATGTCCGCATAGCGCACATAGTTGGATGCCCCGCGCTCGACCGTCAGCTCGACGGTAAACCAGTCGCTGAATCCGCCGGCGGCGGTATCGACACCCAACTGCGCATGCGGAACCCATCCTTCAACCCACAACCCATTTTCGCCGGTCCCATTGCTGCCCATGGCGCCGCCCCGGTTGCACAGGGTAAAGGCGTCGCCACCGTTTTCATGCCAGTTGGGTGAAACGCCCAGCAGGATGCCGAAGGCGGCCTTGTTAAAGAAGGTGGAAATGTTGCCGTCCGCTTCATGGTAATAGCGAAAGTCGGAACTGATGACCGCCTTATCGCCGTCGCGAGTCAGGGCAAAACCATGCCTGCATGGCGAGTGGTAGTTGGCTTTGGCAACCGAGGTATCGAGTATCGCATACTGCCCGTTGCCGCTGAGCAGATCCTGCTGATCGGTGCCGTCGTCCCATTTCGGGAACCAGTCGGATCCGTTGATGGTGGTCGCATAGCCCGCATTGGTGAAGGGATCCTCAAAGACCACATAATCGACCGTCGGCGGCGGTACCGTACCGGCATTCTTATCGTAGACCACCGTCAGCTTCGGCGCGGTCGCGCCTTCCTTCGAGCTGAACCAGGCATCGTTGCCGCCGCTGTCCATTTTGGCGATGAGCGTATAGGTTCCGTCGCCACCGCCGTCGAGCAGGCTGGTGACATCGAAGTTATAGGTGGTTCCCGTGGCAAAAGCGCCGTTCTTCGATCCAACTTCCGTTCCCGCCGTGGGTTTGTTTGCATCGGTCAAACCGGTTTCCGTCCAGGTGCTGTGCGAACCCTTATAGAGGCGAATCGTACCGCTGCCCGCATCGCCGGCGCATTTCAAGGCAAGTGTCGCGCTGGTCACATCGTCCGTGATACCGGAGACCTCAAACTGCAGATAGGCCACTCGATTGCCCGCCTCGATTTTCAGCTCCGAAGTGTTAAACGGCGAGGTGCCCTGGATGTAGGCATCGTGCAACACGGTAAAGGTTTTGGTTTCCTCGAACGATTCTTCCTCAATGACCAACGTGAACACCTTCTGGCGCGCATCGCCGTCTGTATCGGTCACTTCGACCGTGAAGTTATAGGTGCCATCGAGGCTTGGTGTTCCGGAAATGCGGCCGTTGCTGAAGTTCAATCCCGGAGGAAGCGCTCCACCGATGATCGACCACACAAACGGGGTCTGCCCATATCTGGTTTCTATCGTTACATCATATGCGCTGTTCACTTCCCCGTTCGGCAGGGAAGAGGTGATGATGTTCGGATAGCGGTCATCAACCACTTCAATTGAAACCCGGTCTGAACCACTATTGGTATTGCTATCGAACGCGGTCAGTTCGAAGACATAGGAGCCTTCAACCAAACCACTCAGATTCTGTATCGCAGACGTGTAGCTGGACATGGTTGCCGTGTTCGGGCCGGAGATCTGATTCCACTCATATCCGGTGATGGTGGTTTCGTCGACCGGCTCTGCAGACCCGGTCAAGGTTACCGTGCTGTCCGGCACGTAGATGGTCTGATCCGCCCCGGCATTCACCAGCGGCCCACTGCCTTCGCGCGGCGACTCGGGATAATTTTCAAACGTTGTCTGGTTGAAGGTGTGGCTGGTCTTGAAGATCACCATGCGGTCGATGGAGTGCCCCGGTGATCGGGCGGCCAGTTTGATGGTGTGGATGCCCGGCTCATAGTGACGGCGGACGTTGTTGTCGGAATAGTGCGTTCCGTGCACCGGTTCGAACGTGGTTCTCCACGACCATGCGTCCTGGCTCTGCACCCAGACCTTGTGGAACTGGCCAAAGTCCTGGTAGCCGGATACCGGCGTGCCGGAATTCAGCGAAACAAAAGTGTCGTTACCGGCATCGCCGGACGCCACATCGTCATACTGCTTGGTACGCCAGCGGAAGAAATAGTCGCCCGCTGTCGTGATCTTGAATTTATAGGTAATGATCCCGTTCACCTGCGCTTCAGTCTTGGTGTTGCCGGAATACTGCGCACCGGTCCACTCCAGCCAGCCGTCGCCCAGGCTGCCGGCCATGGTCGGGTCGGAGACATAGCTTGCCGGACGGGCAATCCAGCTGGAAACCAGATCCCCGTGCTCCGCTTCGATTACAACAATATCGTTCTGTGCGACCCAGGCACCCTCTTCGCCCAGCGGAAACACTTTCACACTCACCGAATCGGTGGCGGTGTTGCCTTCGATGTCCGTAACGGTCATCCGGAAGGTATAGTCGCCCTCGACTAAACCGGATGCCGTCAGCGTCGCGGTTGCCGCTCCGCTTAAAGAAGCAGACCCCGGCCCTGCGGTTTGTGTCCAGGCAATGGTAAAGGGACTGTCGTCGCCGGCCGCCCCATTCATGATTACGGAATTTACCGGAAGCTGGATGGATTTATCAGAGCCTGCATTTGCCGTTGGATCAACGGCGTTGACCGGATCGATTACAACGACCTGCACCGTGTCGCTGCCTGTGCCGCCGTCGTTGTCGGTGGAGGTCAGTTTAAACTCATAGATTCCTTCCACCAGATTGGAAGCGGTCAGATCGGCCGTTGCCGCACCGGACAGCGTTGCAGTGTTGGGGCCGGTTTCCTGTGTCCAGAGGTAGGAAGCAATGGTGCCGTCCTGGTCGGAGGCAATCCCGTTCAGTATGATCTGTGCAGTCGGCAGACGAATGAAGGTATCCTGTCCGGCGTTGACGGACGGAACAATGCTGACGCTGCCCTCGCCCACATTTTCCTCGCCGGCACGACAGATCAGCACTGCCCAGTCGGAACCGGTGTTGCCCGGCGCATTGCCGACGGAAGGCGATCCGCCCCCGTTGACCTGGGTGACGGTGCCGCGCTGCAGGGTGCCGCCGTTGCGCGAATCGAACCACCAGACCTCGAAGGTGCCGGTCGCATCGGTCAGGTCAAGTGTGGTGGAGCCACCGTTGGCCAGAAAGATGGCGTATTTGCTGTCGGTCTTGCCGATGCAGTATTTTGTGTTGCCGTTACTGCTGTTGCCGATCCTGGCGTTCATGTTCCACATCTGGCTGAACATGAGATGGTCGTTAAAGAATTGCTTCGCGAAACGGCAGTAGTCCCACATGCGGTCGCGGGAGCGAAAGTCGGTCAGCGAGAGGTCGCTGTGCGGGTTTTGGTAGCCGGCATAAAGCTCGATGCCGCCGCCCCCGGCCATCAGGTTGCCCCAGACCACGTTCTTGCGCATCTGCGCCTGCGAGGGCGTTGTGGTTGTGACCGAATCCGGCGGGTTGGCATAGTTCGCCGGTCCCTGTTCGTCGTTGGCCACCACCCACGGCCTGCCTGCGGCGGCGGACTCGCTGATCCACTGAATCGTGCGGGAATGCACCTGGGCATAGTTGCACTGCAGGGAGACGCCGAGCATTTCCGAGTTGCCGCCGAGCAACGGGCGATAGACGGCTTCCCACTCGTTCGGATAGGTGTGCAGCACCCGATGGTTATCGTAGGGATCGATGTCGTCCATATATTGGAACATGTCGGTTTGCTGCGAGGTAGACTGGCTGTTTTCCTCGCCCATATTCCAGTTCAGCGCCAGGTGATGACCGAAGCGGGCAACGAGCTCGCGGAAGTAGAGCTTGCGCTCGATGCCCATATTGCCATCGTCGAGCGCGAAGGCTGAGCCGGGGCCGCTCAGGTCGTCGTTCTCGCGTTCCTGCAGTTTGAAATGCAGATACATGCCCTTATTCTGGCCGTGGCTGAATACGATTTCCCATTGGTCGAGCTTCGAGCAGTCGTACACCAGCGGATCGGTGTGGGAGGTGAACGGCCAGACATCCTTGGAGTCGCCGCCGGCGTTGTAGGTCAGGAATGAAAAGACATTCTGCCCTTCGGATGCGAGGTAGTTGATGGCGCCGATGATGCCTTTGCCCTTGCTGCTTCCCCAGGTCGGATCACCGCTCTGCCAATCCGCCACGTGATCCGCCCAGTCGCGCCGGTAGTCGGTTCCGCCATGGTTGTAGGTGTTGTCGAAATCCAGATAGTTCAGGAAGTTTTCCGGGGCGTCGGCGCCGGTCTTGATGAAGGCGCCGCCGGTGGCCGCGTGCTTGAGGTAGCGGGTTCCATCGTAAATCAAGCGGCCTTTGGATCGGAAATCGTCGGGATCTTTGTCGGTTTCGGAAACGGTGAAGCTGCCGGAAGTTCCTTCGTACGGGAATACAGCCGACCCGGCGGCTTCGCCCAGTTCAACAGCAACGTTGGAGCCGGAACGAAAAAAAATCTGATAGTTCCATGTGCCGATATGACCTGGTGCCAAATGCGCGCGCCATTTGTTTCCACTGGTTGCGCCGGAGTCAGCGGCATTGCCATCCGCAGCAAAATAACCGGGAACGATCAGTTCAGTGCCGGAAGCCGGATGGGTAAATTTCACGTTCATGCGGTAATCGGTAAACGTGCCGGCCACTTCCGATGCACTCGGGCCGTCCAGGGTCAATGAAACGTTGTGCCAGCGTTTGGTCTCGCCGGAGATCCCGACCGGTGGCGGTGTCGACATTTCCAACGTGGTCCAGCGTCCACGGGCATAGGCCCATCCCCCATTTTCCGGAACTTTTTCGTTCGATGTGCAATTCGACTCAACTTCGATCAATGCGCCGGCCGGCACAGAGACATTACTGAAAACATGAACATGCGGCTCATAGTCAACTGTGGTAGCCGGGTTCTGCTGCATACCGATCACAACCCCGTTCACGGACAGCCGGTAGGAACATTCTCCGTCCAGTTCCTTCAAGGCCGTTACCGCAATATTATAGGTCCCGTCCGTCCCGCTAAAGGTAACGGCTGCTTTCGCGAATTTTTCGCGATACGCCTCTTTTGTTGCATCAATGGCCAGTGCGCTTTTCGCCGTATGTTTGTAATATGGAACCTCACCGGAACTCAGGTTCCCGAAATCGGTGGTCGCGGCGTAGGTGTAGGATGCCGCATGAACCGCTGATACCCCCAACCCAATGTTTACGATAACAATTGTAAGCAAAACGATTGCCCGTTTAATTTTATTCATTGTTTTCTCCCCGTTCCCTTATCTGGACTAGCACCATCTCCAGTATCAGCCGCAGCGAAACGTCACCACAACCATACTGCTGAGTCTTACAGAATCTTAAAGCAAGGTGGTCTTATTTCCCCTCTACCACCTTCAGCTCCAATACCGGAGCCACCGGTCCATCGCTTGCGCTGAACCAGAAATCGTTGCCGCCCTCATCGAGCGTCAGCTCAAACCTATTGATACCGGACGTCAGCAGCTCCGGATTGAGATCCATGATCAGGTCTTTGTTTTTTCCAACCCCGCCGCTGAAATGGGCCACTTCCGCCCGCGCGTCATTTTCCATGGTGCGGAATAGCCGGAGGTCTCCCCGGCCGCCGTAATCGTTTCCCTGCGCCATGACCCGCAGACGGAGCCGGGCCTCCAGAATTTTACCGTGCACCTTGCTTAGATCAAATTTCAGCATGCCCTCAAAATTCCGAACCGGATCAACGGCTATCATACGGAGATGCTTCTGGTGATGCATCGACCCGGTTTCCACGGCCAGCAGATGAACCATGCTGAACGGCACGGTGGGCTCCGGGCCTTCGGTCGAATCGGCAAAGAATCCGGATTTCACCACCACGCTGTGACCGGTGTGCTTGGAATTAAAACGTACAGCTCCTTCGGTGACCGAAAGCCGGGTAATCTGTTCGGCAAATACTTCGAACGAGGTGCCCAGCACGACCACCTCGGCATCGCGCGTCATTACGCGCATCGGCTTGTCCTTCGGTTGTTTCGCCACATCCGCCATCAGCCAGCCCCGATCCAAACGGATCCGCTTCGCCCCCTGATGTTCGGCAATATGAACCAAAGCCCCGCCGTCCAGACTGATCTCGGTTTCCTCTTCCAGGTATTGGAAAGACAGCTGGCAGCCCGGCGGAATGACCACGCGGTCGCCCTCGCGGATTTTAGATACCGCATTGAGCTTACGGACATGCCCATCGTTCACCACCGAGATCGCCTCGCCTTCCAGCACAAAGAAGTCGGTAACGGAAGCAATTGCCGGAGCGGATGGCTTCGAGGCAATCATTTCTGTGATCGTGGCTGACTTGGAATAGAGCAGTGTTCCGAGCGTGACCACCAGCGCGGCGGCGGCAGCAATGGCCCGAATGCGCCGGCGGCGGTTCGACCGGGGATTGAGCGAAATGATTTTATGACTTTCCTGATGATGCACATGGTGCAAAAGCCACTCGTCGCGGCCGAGTTCAACAAACTGAATGCGGGCATTCGGATCTGAAGCGAGCAGTGTCTGCAGCTGTTGGAGCTCTTCAGGCGAGAGATCGCGCAGAAAGTATTCGGAAATCAGGTCCGGCTCTTTACTGGAGTCGAGTTGGTTCATTGGACCTCCGGTTGCTGCAATTGAAATTCAACACATTTACGCAGCCCGTTCTTCATGCGTTTCAGAAGACCGTAGATGCCCTGAATGGAACGCCCGATCGTCTTGGAAATCTGGGAGCAGTCCAGCTCTTCGACATAGCGCATCTGCATGATGTGGCGCTGCTTCTGCGGCAGCTTTTCGACGCATTTTTTCAGCGCGACCTGCCGTTCGGTTATTTCCTCCTTTTCGTAGGATGCAAACAGCGGAACAAAATCCTCCAGCAGCTCATAGCTGACATTGGATGCTTCCTTTCCTTTGGCCCGGTAGTGTCGCTGGATCTGATTGCGGGCAATGCCCATAAACCAGGGCAGTGCCGGACGGGCGGCATCGTAGACCGAGGCTTTTTTGGCCACCACAATGGCGATCTCCTGCAGAATATCCTCCGTGGCATGGTAATCCCGCGTGGCGGAAAAAACATAACCACGCAGTTTCCCCTGATTCGCATAGAACCGGCGCAGCAGGCTTTCAAGTTGTACAGCTTCAGACATAAAGGAACTTCTTTATCATAAATTCAACGTGTTCACATTCCCAATACGCGGGGATTGCATGCATTAGTCATAAAAGATGTAAAAAAGTTCCAATATACGGAAAACAGCGGCTTTCCGGTCAGATCGTATAATTGGTACCGCCGGCTCGCCTGGCCAGAGCCGCTTCCCGGGCATCGTCGATCCGGTGGTAGAAATGGTCCTCGCCGATGATTTCGAACAGACCTGCTTTTTCGAGCTTCCGCCGCACCGGATATTTCATGCGGGCGAAATAGAGCTCCATACCGTTTTCACGCAGCTTCTCCGTCATGTCTTCCAGCATGACAATGCCGGAAGCGTCGATGGCATTCATTCCCTGACAATCGACCAGAATAAATTTTGCGTCGGGATAGCGCACGCAGGTATCGAGTATAATTTCCTCGAAGTAGGAAATATTGGCAAAAAAGAGCCGCCCGTCAAAACGGATGACCGGCATGTGCTTATCGAGTTTGAGATTATAGCGGTCGTGCGTGCGGTAGGACCCATCGGGATGCCGGCCCAGCAGCGCCACATGCGGTTTAAGCGTTTGAAAGAGGAACACCACGATGGAAAGCAAAACCCCCACCAGAATGCCGTTCTGCAGCTGAGGAGCAAAAAGCAGGGTGGCCGTAAAGGTGATCAGGGCGGTTGCTCCTTCCACTTTACTGACCTTCCAGTAGCTGAACAGCCGCCTGAAATCGAGCAGCTTTACGACGGCCACAATAATGATTGCGCCCAGCGCCGCCTTCGGCAGGTAGTATAGCGTGCCGGCCAGGAACATCAGAAACAGCGCAACAAAAAGGCCGGTAAAGACACTGGTCATTCCCGTGCGTGCGCCGCAGGCAAAACTGAGTGCCGTGCGGGAAAAAGAACCGGAAACGGGATAGCCGCCGGTGAAACCGGAGGAGATGGCCGCCATGCCCTGCCCGATCATTTCCTGATTCAAATCCAGGGGCTGCCGGCTTTTCACCGCCACCGCTTTGGCCACCCCGCACATTTCCATGAAGCCGATGAAGGTAATGACCAGCGCCCCCGGAAGCAGCTTAAGCACAGTATTCCAATCCAGCGATACGGGGGTGAATTTCGGAAGCCCCGTCGGAATGGTTCCGACAATATCCACCCTTTCCGACCATTGGAAGAAATAGACCATGGCTGTGGTTATCGCCACCACAAACAGAGCCGCCGGCAATTTGCAGAATATTTTTTTCACCACGATCAGCAGTGCAATCGAAAGTCCGCCAAGCAGGAGTGCAATTCCGTTGGCCTCTTTCAGATTCAACACCAGATTCCAGAGATCCCGCAGATACCAGTCCGACCGCTGCAGCGTCAGCCCGAAGAGTTTGCTCACCTGCGAAGACGCAATGACCAGGACGCCGGCATGCACAAACCCATCCATCACCGGTTTGGAAATAAAATTGGCCACGACCGTTAGCTTAAAGAACCCGATCAGCAGGCGGATTATGCCGAGCAGCACAGCCAGCATACCGGCGAGCAAAACATATTCGGTTGTTTCCGGAACCGCCAGCGGCATCAGCGCGGTGGCCGTCAGCAGCGAGGTGATGGCCACCGGCCCGGTCTGCAGATGGTTGGAAGAGCCCCAGAGTGCGCCGAACAATACCGGAAGGATGGATGCATAGAGTCCCACCACCACGGGAAGTCCCGCAAGCTGAGCCACGGCCATCGACTGGGGAATGACGACCAGCGCCACATTCAGACCGGCCATCAAATCCGCACGCAGATCGCCTTTGGCAAAGCGCCACCCCAGAAAAGGAAATATCTTTTTCAACATCATCAACACCCACGCAGAAAACTGAGAAAACGTAGACTTTGAGTGATGCTCCCCCCCGGCTTCAAACTAAATTCACCAATTCCTTTGTTTACCACCTGCAAAGCAAGCGCCGGTTGCAACCGGGATCCGGGGTCCTGTTCAGGCGAGCCGGGGCTTTCGGCGAAGGACGGCTAGATGGAGAAGCTCATATCGGATGGCATGCGGGCAATAACCTCATTATAGGCCTCCCCGTAGGTTCCGAAAAAATTTGAACGGCCGACCAGTTCCACCAGGCCGCTGGAAACGAGCACTTCGCGCACCTGCGGTTTGACGCCGACAAAAATCAACTGGACCTCCTTATGCCCAAGCTGCCCCGTCAGTTCTTTCAGCATTTCGGTTCCGGAGGAATCGATCTCATTGATGCCGTCAAAAATAATGGCCACATTGCGGCTTTCCGGAATCTGTTCGAGATGCCCATGCACCTGATCTTCAAAATAGGCCGCGTTCGCAAAAAACAGCCGCCCGTCCAGCCGGATGGCCGGCAGATTACGATCCACCTCCGTAGACCGAACATCCACCGCTTCCAGTTTTCCATCCGCCCGGCGCCCCAGCAGCGCAATATGCGGCCGCATCATTTTGTAGAGGTGCATAAAGATGGAAACCGAAGCACCGAGCAGAATGCCCTTCTCCAGGGCGGGCGCAAAAACCAGCGTTCCGGCGAACGTCACCCAAGCCGCGACGCCATCGGCCCGCGTTACCTTCATGAAGGAAGCGAGCTGTCTGAAATTCATCAGCTTAATGACGGCCGCAATGATGATGGCCGCCAACACGGTCTTGGGCAGGAAATAGAACAGCGGGGTGCAAACCAGCAGAAAAATCAGAACAAACAGACCGGTAAAGACCGCTGCCAGACCGCTTCTGGCCCCGCTGGCAAAATTCAGCGCCGAACGGGAGAAGGAGCCGTTGATCGGCTGGCCGCCGGAAAATGCCGCCCCGAACGAGGCCAGCGCCTGACCGACCGCCTCCTGATTGACATTCAGCTTCTGATGGCTGCGCGCCGCAATGCCGCGCGCCACCGAGCAGGTCTCCATAAAACCCACAAAGGCAAAAATCAAGGCTCCCGGTAACAGCTTCATCGTATTTCCAAGGTCTGGAACCGGCCAGGCTGGCTTCGGAAGGCCGGCGGGAATATTTCCGACAATCGCCAAAGGATACGCGGTGCGTTCCGGGTCGCTGAGACCCAGATAATAAACGGCGGCCGTGGCGAGCGAAGCAATAATCAAGGCCATCGGCACTTTCGGAAAAAAGCGGCGGCCGCCCAGCAGGAGCATCAGCGAAACGCCCCCGATGAGTAGACTGATGGGATTGACGGCCCCTAACCGGCTGATCAATCCGACCATATCGCCCAGCATGTGATCCGAGCGCGACAGCGGAATCCCAAGTATTTTACCGACCTGCGATACCGCAATCAGGATGCCCCCCGCATTAATAAAGCCTTCAATAACCGGCCGCGACAGGAAGTTAATGATGAAACCCAACCTGAAAATGGCGACGAGCGACCAGATGACCCCGACCATAAAGCCCAGCTGCACCGCCAGCTTCACATATTCCGCCGATCCTGCGGCCGCCAGCGGCATCAGCACGGCGGCCACAATCAGCCCCATCGTGGCCCCCGGACCGGTCTGCAGATGATTGGACGAGCCCCAAAGCCCCCCCAGAATCACGGGAATAAAAGCGGCGTAGAGGCCGGCCCAGACCGGAAGCCCCGCGAGCTCGGCATAGGCCATGGATTGCGGGATTAAAACGAGTGCAACCGTGAGTCCCGCCAACAGGTCGGCACGCAGATCCCCCAACCCGGCAGGAAACCACGAGAGAAACGGAAACAGTTTTTTACTGAAAATACGCACCGATTTTGCACCTTTAAAACCCCCTATATATGACCAATGTTATCACCTTTCAAGCTTTTTCCCGTTATGATTGCGGGTCGGCCTCGGGAAAGTCCGCTATTCAGGGGTTATAAAGACGGATCCAGCCCCGCCCGGATGGCGGCTCTGTGACGCTTGAATTTATGCGGTATCTGCAGTGCATCGTAGTTATTGCGCATACGCATGCTCAGTTTTTCCCAGGCATTGAGTGCATGCCAGGCTTCGTCCCAGCGCTCGGCCTTAATCAGCACATGTACCAGGGTGTCATAGTGCGCGTAGATTTTCCGTCTTTCCACGGCCTTATATGCATAGCGGACCGCTTCGTCGGGCTCCCACAGCTCGTCATTCTGATACATCATCCAGGCAATGCTGTTTTCGCCCGCGCGCGAACCGTGCTCCATGGCCTGCTCATAGAACGCCAGCGCCTTGACCAGGTCTTTCTCCACGCCCCGTCCGTTTTCATAGAGAATGCCCAGATTAGCCAACCCATACACACTGCCCTGCTCAGCAGCCTCCGTCCAGAAGCCGAGAGCTTCGGGAAAATCTTTGGTCCGCCCTTTTCCTTTATAAAAAGCCAGCCCCAACTCCACCATCGAACCGGCATGGCCCAGTTCGGCTCCCCGCTCATAAAACGCCAGCGCCTTGTTTAAATCCGTTTTGATTCCTTCGCGGCCGTATTTATAGTAGTCGCCCAGTTTATCGTACGACATTCCCTGAGAAAGCTCGCTACCCTCATCCTTTAGTGCCATCAGCGTATCGATCACTTTACGGTATTCACCAAACACACCGAACCGGGCCCCTTCATAATACGGTTCCGTTTCCGGCACATCCGGTTCATCCGGCAGCGGCTCAAGCGAGCCGGACAGATCGAGATCCCAATCGAACTGCATCCATGGACTGTGGTCGTTGCTGCGCAACCAGAAAACGGCCCGCTTAAATTTGTAGCCGTCGTTCTGCATGGCCCGGGCAGACCAGAATTCGCGTCCCAGCAGATAGGCCTCGCCCAAATCGTTCCAAGAAGAATAGGCCGCCTGAATTTCAGCCGCCGCCGGCATGATCCACTCCCAGGCCTCGTCCTCTTCCAGATATCCGGCCGCGACGCCCCACCGGGCCAGCGAGATCAGACGCCCCAGATCCCAACCGGTGAGATAGACGCCATCCAGCTCGTCCCCGTGCTCCTTCACAAAATCAACCCGGCTCCGGCTATGCGCCTTTTCAGAAAAATAGGTGTCCCGGAATTTCAGAAACCATTTAGGCCATGAATTCAACTGATGCTCAATCTCCTCAAAACTGGCCCGATGTCCGCCATCGCGCACGCTGCCCATCGTCTCCAGCAGTTCCTCACGCGAATCCACCCGCCAGCCGTTGCCGGCCAGAAAGGCGATCTGTTTTTCCCGCTCCCACTCCGAATCCGGCACGCCGCGAAGCGAAAACAGATCCCGGCTGTTCCGTTGGGCCAGCACCGCCGAGGCCGCCAGGCCCCATTGTTTCTGGGCCTTTGTATAATACCGTTTTTCCGCCTGCACCCCGATCGCAAGGCCGCCCACCAGCAACAAATATAAAAGTCGATTCATGCATTCAGCTTATCAAAAGGTTGAACCCGGTGCCACTTGTTCCTAAGTTGGATGCATGAGCACACAGATTAATACCGACGTACTCGATGCCGCCGCGGCGGCGCTGAAAAAAACCTGGCCCGATGCCCGGCCGAAAGCCGGGCTCATCCTCGGCTCCGGCTGGGGCGAAGCGGTGGAAGATTTCCAGGGGTTGGAACTCCCCTACACCGAACTTCCAGGTTTTGGAAAAACCGGGGTGATGGGCCACGCCGGCAAACTGCTGCTCACCGAAGTGGACGGCATGGAGGTCTTGATTTTCCAGGGCCGCCGCCACTGGTATGAAGGCGAAGGCTGGACGCCGGTCGTGCTCCCCGTTTATCTGCTCGCCGCCATGGGCGCCGATACGGCCCTGCTCACCAATGCCTCCGGCGGGATCCGCGACGACCTCAAGCCCGGCTCGCTGATGGCCATTTCTGATCATATCAATATGCTCGGCTCCAACCCGCTGATCGGCCCGCATAATCCTAAACTAGGAACCCGCTTCCCGGATCAGTCCGAAATCTACCGAAAGCCGCTTCGTGAAAAACTATTGAAGGCCGGCGCCGATTCCGAGGGCGTCTATATTGCCACCATGGGCCCCACGTTTGAAACGCCGGCTGAAATCAACCAATATAAAGCCATAGGCGCCGACGCCGTCGGCATGTCGACCGCCCCCGAAGCCATGGTGGCCAATGCCATGGGCCTGCAGGTGGCCGGGCTCTCCTGCGTCTGCAACTGGGCCGCCGGCATCAGCCCCGTTCCGCTGACCCACGAAGACGTCAACCAAACCGCCGCCGAAGCCATGCCCCGCATGAAATCCACCATCACCAACTTCCTGAAGGCCCTTGCCGGCGACCAAAGTTGACAGAAAAATTAGGGACAGAAATATAAATTCACGAACGTATGCCTATTTCCATAGAAACTGAATTAGTTCCATGTTCCCAACAGGAGTTTGCTTCCATTGCATACAATGTAATGGGGGAGATTTTCTCCATTCATAAAACCATGGGACGGCTGTTCGATGAAAAGGTATATAAAAATGCACTGACAGCTCGATTAGATGCTGCACAAAGTGAAGTTCCTATACACGTTACCTTTGGAGACTTCAAAAAAACCTATTTCCTAGACTTACTCATAGCAAAAGGGGGCATCTTTGAACTGAAAACCGTCAACCTCCTGAATGCCCGGCACCGCAGCCAGTTATTGAACGACCTTTTATTGACGGGTTTACAACACGGGAAGCTCGTCAACCTCAGAACAGAATGTGTTGAGCACGAATTTGTTAACACGAATCTCACACATGCAGATAGAATCAAATTCGACGTCGATTGTTCTGCCTGGAATGAAACAGAAGGTTTGGGCCATTCAGAGAAGGCTTTAATCTCTGACATTCTTAAGGACTGGGGAACCGGTTTGGATATCACGCTATATCAGGATGCAATTCACCATTTTTGCAATGCTCACGAAGGTTGCGTAACTGTCCGACTGAATGGGAAAAATATATCCAATCAAACTGTAAACCAGTGCACTCCGCAAACGGCTCTGGTAGTCACTACGTTTGAAAAACTCTCGGAACAGTATCAAAAAAACTTATTCCGATTTATAAACAGCACCGTACTGAATACTATTCAGTGGATAAATATCTCGGCTAATACCCTGACCTATAAAACCATCAAATAGAGAATCTGAATATTTCTGTCCCTAATTTTTCTGTCAAAAAGGAATCCTGCAATGAATCCGTCCGAATTAGTTAAAGAAGCGTTCCAGGCATTGGAACATGCGCATGCGCCTTATTCCGAATACCTCGTTGGAGCGGCGCTGCTCTGTGCCGACGGAACGGTATTTCGAGGATGCAATGTGGAAAATGCCTCCTATGGGCTGACCAACTGCGCGGAACGGACGGCGATTTTTTCTGCCATCGCCGCCGGTCAGCGCGAGTTTATCGGTATGGCCATCGCGGCCTCGGGCGAATCCACCCCCTACCCCTGCGGTGCCTGCCGCCAGGTGATGGTGGAGTTCTGCCAGCAGGATTTCCCGGTTTATGTGGCTAAGAGTGATGGATTCGACACCATATCCCTTGGCGAACTGCTACCCAACAGCTTTGAATTCGGAGCAAGCGATGCCTAAGACCCTTTATCTTGTACGGCATGCAAAATCGGATTGGAACACGGGCGAATCCGACTTTGAACGCCCATTGAACAAACGCGGACAACGCGATGCTCCGGAAATGGGACAGCGGATCAAAGATGCCGGATCACTTCCGGAACAGATTCTCTGCAGTCCGGCCAGGCGGGCCGTTCAGACCCTGGAAAGTCTGGATCTGGGCATCAAAGCCGTCCTGTTTAAAGAAAAGATTTATGAGGCCTCCACCGGCGATTTGCTGGATCTTGTACAATCCTTGGACGATTCCTGCGGCTCTGCGATGCTGATTGGCCATAATCCGGCCATGACCTGGCTGGCCACCCTGCTTTCCGGCGTCCGGATTGAAGGCATGCCGACCTGCTCGATCCTTACAATCCGTCTTGATTCCGACCATTGGAAATCGGCCGGCGCGTGCCCGGCCACCCTGCTCCATTTCGACTATCCGAAGAAACGTCCCTGAAACGCAGAAAAACAGCTCTAACTTTTCGCCAGATAAGGGTTGCGCGTTCCGAAGCGGCTGTGTAGGTTCCTCGACTGATTTTTCAACTAAAAGAATTGTAAGAGGTTTGCCATGAGAATTAGAAGAGCAATGCGTAAAAAGCCGCTTCGTCGTCCGGTCAAAAAGCCGCGTCTGAAGCGTCAGCGTTTAGCGCAACAGAAGAAACGCCTGATTGGTGCCGGTTATACTGATGAACAGCTGGTGCACATGAACGTGAAGCAGATTCGCACTGCGATCAGCGAAACAGGTGCATAGGAATCATTTTTCCGATGTATGAAAAAACGTCCCATCGGGGCGTTTTTTCTGTATATGGACATGGAGAGATTTATGAAGAATATTGTACTCGTTGGATTTATGGGTAGCGGAAAAACCTGGGTCGGCAAACTGATTGCTGAACGGACAGGGATGCCTCTGCTCGATATGGATGCCCTGATTGTTGAACGCGCCGGCAAACCCATCAACGACATCTTTGCCGAAGACGGGGAGCCGAAGTTCCGTGAATACGAGCGGGAGCTGGTCAAGGAGCTGTCTGAGACGGAAGGCAATATTATTTCCACCGGCGGCGGCATTGTACTCAACCCCGACAACATTACAGACTTCGAAAAGAAAGGGCTTGTGGTTTGCCTGCTGGTGGATGCCGAGTCTGTGCTGGATCGGGTGCGCAATGATGATACCCGCCCCCTGCTGGCCGGCGATAAAGAAAAAGCCATCGTCGAACTGCTGGATTCGCGCAAGGAACTCTACGAAGCGCTTACCCATAAAATCGATACCAGCGGCCGCCCCTTCCCTCCGGTGCAAACGGCGGAAGAAATTATCGCGCTGTACGAATCAAACAAATCTTGAATTACCTAGGTATTCAGCCAGAATGAAGCATTCCATTTGAACCTTCGGGGAGAATTTTATGAGTGAAGAGAAAAAAGACGATTTTCTAAGCGGGCACGAAGAGCTGCTCAACAGCCTTAAAAGTACGGATCAAAATACCGAGGAAGCAGCTCCGGTTGCGGAACCCGAAAAAACCGCAGCTCCCGAGGAAACTGAACCGATTGCCGAAAAACCGGAAGTGGTCGAGGCCGCACCTGTCGAGGAAGAGCCGGAGCCGGAACCCATTGTGGAAGAAGCCCCCGTTGCCGAACCCGTGATTGAAGCGGTTGCCGAAGAAGAAGTGGTTGTTGACCAGGAAGTGATTCCCGACGTTCCTCCCGTGGTAATCGAAAAACCGGCCCACCCTGCGCCGAAGAAGAAAAAACCGGCCAACCATCAGGAAGCGGTTAAACAGCGTCATAACTCCCTGGAACAGGCTGAAGTGAAGGAAGTCCTTAACTTCATTAATAAATACGTAAAGCCGGCAGCAATCGTTGTGGTCATTATCTGCGGACTGTTCCTGACCAACAGTTTGCTGCGTCTTAACCGCGAGAAGAAGGAAGCCGCAGCCGATGCGAAGCTCCTCGTGGCCCAATCTGCCGCTGACTACCAGGCTATTCTTGATGACTACGGCAAAACCCCTTCCGCCCCGCTGGCTCAGCTTGGTCTGGCCCAGGAAACCTTCAACGACGGAAAGGTGACGGAAGCAGCCGCCCTCTACGGAGCGTTTATTAAGAAATATCCCAAACACGAAATGGTTGCTCAGGCGAGCTACAACCAAATCACCTGCAAAGAAGCGATGGGACAATATCCGGAAGCTGCCGCGGCATACGCGCAGTTTAAACTGGACCATGAAGATTCGCACCTTGCTCCGGTTGCCCTGCTCGGGCAGGCCCGCTGCCTGGAAGCCGCGAAAAACCTTACTGGAGCCAAGCAGGTTTATGAAGACATCATGGCCTTCTTCCCGGACAGTGGCTGGGCACAGATGGCAGAACAGAACCTCAGTATTCTGAACGCCAGAATGTAACCACGCCCCCTCTCTGAAAAAGAAAAAGCAGGCCGTTTGAGCCTGCTTTTTTTATTGGCCGGACTGCAGTAGAATTAAGATTCGTACTCGGCCTCTTCCAGCAGGAGATCTCGGGCACTGATATAGGGACCGGGGAACATATCGGTGAACTCATCGGCATTTTCTTTATAGAGTTCGACCATGGAATCGTAGGCCGCACGGCCATAGCGGAGCAACTGACCCAGCTCCTGGCTCTGTACATCCTGCATCACAAAGCAGAACTCCTCATCGGTTGAATCCTCCACATTCAACAGCAGACGGAACTGATGCGGATCGATCTTTTCGAGATTGCGGGTATAAATACTGTATTTAACGTATTCCACTACGCGCTGATTCAGCCCGGCCTCCAGCAAAAAGATGAGTTCCACCAATTCCACGCGCGACATCACCAGCCGCACGTTCGGCACTTTCTCATCTTCCGGCATCATTTCGTTCATCTGATCCAGCGATTGCTCAAATTCCGCCAGGATGGCCTCACGGTCCATCTCAGCGCTCTCCGGCACCCAATGAATCAGCATCTTCAGCTTGGGATCGTTGTACAGCACCGGCTTATCCACCCGGAAACTCAGCTCGCAATCCACACACTGAATCCGATTGAGCTGATTCTGCATCAACGCATCCTTCAGCTCCGGATCGGTATTTACATTAACTGCATCATAAAGCCGAACATCCTGCTGTGTTCCGCAGGAAGGGCACGAAATATTCACTGTTCTGCTAATACTCATTAAAAGCTCCGCCATTCAACCGCTCATCATTCAAGATGGCGTGGTACTGATGTTCCAGATCGGCAACTTCCCGCTGCCAGAACATCTCACTGCCCCAGTCTGGAAAGTTAGACTGGAATTTAAAATCATCCGCCTGGGTACTGCACCAGGAAAGGAAATAAATAATACGCATTGCCCGCAGGATTTCAATCAGCCGGAGCTGCCGGTCGTCGAATTCCATGAACTGTTCATACCCTTCGAGAACCAGATCAATCTCCTTGCGCGTGTTGTTTGCATGGCCCGGAAGCAGCAGCCAGATGTCCTGCACCGCCGGTCCCATGACCATATCGTCAAAATCGATCACCATCAGTCCTTCATCGGGCCGCTCCAGAATGTTGGCGCGGTGACAGTCGCCATGAATCCGCTGAAGCTCCACGCCATCGAACTCCCGCAAGGCGATATCCACGATGCGGCTGGTTACCTCTTTAAAGCGGCCAGCGGCATGGGCCGACATAAAGCCCCCGTCCAGCAGCATTCCAATCTCCGGAACCGTGGTGGTTTCCGGATGCATGGTCAGGCGGTTTTCAGCATCGCGCTGCCAGCCGGCCTGATGAATCCGCCCGACCAGTCGACCCAGCCGCAGCCAGCCTTCATCATCGCACAATTCCATTTCGCGGCCGGATCGTTTGGGAAAAACGGAATAGAGGATCCCTTCATAGTCGCCGATCGTTGCGCCATCCGCCAATGCAAGCGGAGCCACCACCGGGATCTCTTCGGCCGCACAATCGAGCACAAAGTCGTGTTCATCCTGCAGGGCTTCCCGCTTCCAGCGGCCCGGACGGTAAAACTTCGCGATCAGCTTTTCTCCGGCTACGGACTGCAGTTCATAGACCCGGTTAATATAGCTGGGCAGCGGAGCGGTCAGCCCAGTCAACCGGCAGTCCATCCCCTCTTCAACCGCATCGAGAATACGATCGGGCGTTAAATCGTCGAAACAGGCGCTCATACTTCCAACGCCTGGAACAGATGCTCGGCATCTTCAAAGGAATCCACAATCAGATCGGGGCCTTCCGCTTCGAGCGCAGCTCGATCGAACTGCCCGTTACAGACCGCCACAGACGTCATGCCATTCACCTTTGCAGCTCCGATATCAGAGGGCGTATCCCCAAGCAGGAAGGAACCCTGCGGATGACCGGCCCGCTCCAGCGCAAGAGCAGCCATCTTGTTGCGGTCGCTGAAATCATCACCAAAACCGCCGATATCGGTAAAATAGTCCAGCAGCCCGCCGTGTTTCAGCTTAAGATACGAGGTTTGGCGGATATTCCCGGAAACCAGCCCGAGTTTCCAATGTTTGGAAACGCGCTGTAGAAAAGCTCCCACCCCCGGAAAAACAACCGGTGGCCAGCGGGTCATATTTTCATCGAGATAAACCGGCATCCGCTCAAAAAACCGGGCCGACTTTTCCGGTGTCAGCTCAAGGTGGTTTTCAGCAGCCAGCTGCGCCAGCACACCCAGGTCGGTGGCCCCTGCAAAATTGATATGCCCCATCTCGATCTCGATGCCGAATGCATCGAAAAAGGCCGCCGCAAATGCGGGGCGGCCTGATCCTTTGGCATAGAGCAACGTGCCGTCGATGTCGCAGAAAATATAGCGACTCGTCATATGCACTTCTAATCGACGAGGTCGATCAGCTCGTTAATCGCATCTGCTTCGGAAGATTCCTTCGGCTTGCGATCCTGTTTCTGCTCGTTCTTTTTGTGGTTGTTATTGCCGTTATTGCTGTCGCCCTTGTTCTGCTTTTGCGGGCGGCGGCGCGGCGGACGGTTTCCGCGCGGACGGTTGCCGCCTTCGGAAGCACGATCGCCTCTTGATTCGCCATCTCCGCCAATATCAAATGCTTTGCGGAACGTGCTCACGCGCATTTTCTTCACGCCGTTGCCGGCCACCTTTTCAGTGGCAGCACTACCGGAAACCAACACCGCTCCGGCACCTTTCGACATTGTCGTCTTGGCCAGAAACTTTGCGTGAGCTTCCATGGATTTGCTGTAGAGAACGGTGATTTCTTCGAATTTTTTTCCAGCCGGAGCTTTGTTCAGGGGTGCGCCGCTCAGAACGGCAATCACTTCAATTTTCTCACGCTGTGAAAAGCGTGCCAAACGGCGAAGCATCTGCAGCTGATTGCGCGGGGGAATTTTCCCTTTCAATCCAGCGGATTCGTTGAGCGATACAGCATCGATCACCAGCACTGTGCGGGCCGGCTTGAACAGGTTGAATAAACCCATATTTATTTCCTTTATGTTGTCTTTTCATTTTTCCATGCACATACACCGTCGTTCCGGGCTGTAAGGGTCTGAATTGGAGTTTACAGCGATGGGCGGTGTGTTGCCGTGCGGTTTAAAGTGCGTGAAAGTACCCTAACCGGCGCTTTAGCGCAAGTCCGTATTTTCGCCCCGCAAACCGGTTTATTCAGATTAAATATAGAAAACCGTTTTGTATCCATTAGAATCCGGAAAACGAAAGGAGTGAACCAATGATCGAGTGGTCCAAAACCGAACCCCTTCTCCTTGTTTCCGATATTCGGAAATCGGTCGCATTCTACCAGGAAAAACTGGGGTTCGAACTTCAGAACACCTGGGAACCGAACGGCAGACTGACGTGGTGCCGGATTGCATTCGAAGGCGCGGCCCTGATGCTTCAGCAGGATTGCCCCGAAGATCTCCTGCCTCACGCACGGGGCACAGGAGTTACGTTCTACATCATTTGTTCCGATGCACCCGCAGTGTACCGGACGATTTCCGGGCACGGCGTTCAGGCCACCGAACCTTCAACCGAATTTTACGGCATGATTCAAACCCATTTGGCAGATCCTGATGGATATCGGATCTGCTTTGAGAGCCCGGTTAAATAGTGGTGCCCGATGGAATTACAGTATTCTTCGGAATCACAATGATCCCTTCGCAAACCCAATAGAGGTCTGTCTGCTCATCCGCGGGTTTCCCCTCAGGCGAAATCACCACATTGTCACCAATGCGCACATTTTTATCTATAATAGCATTTTTAACGACGCAGTTTTTACCAATCCCCATCGGAATGCCCGATGGATCATCAATTTCCCCATGTTCGTAATAATCCGCCCCCATCAGAATAGAATCTTCCACCACCGAACCTTCACCGACCAAGGCGCGAAGTCCGATTACGGCATGGTCGATGCGTTCGCCGGAAATAATGCAGCCGTCCGATAACAGGCAGCGACTGAGATCACAATGGTTAATCTTCGAGGGCGGCAAATAGCGCATACGCGTGTAGATGACCTTGCTCATATCATAGAAGGAAAATTGCGGCAGAGGATCTGTTAGAGCCAGGTTCGCCGCCCAGAACGAACGAATGGTTCCAATATCTTCCCAGTAATCCTCAAAGGTGTAGCTATGAACCCGGTAGTTTTCAATCGCTCCGGGAATGATGTGCTTGCCAAAATCAGATTCATCATTATTGCAGAGCAGTTCACGCAATACCTTAATATTAAAGACATAGATGCCCATGCTTGCCAGATAGGTATCATCATTGCGCGGTGCCTTCAGCTCATCCAAAAGCGGTGTATCGCCCGGTTTCTCTGAAAAACGGATAATGCGGCCGTCTTCATCCACCTGCATAATGCCCAGCGAAGCCGCCTCTTCACGAGGAACCGGCTTGGTACTGATGGTCAAGTCTGCTTCGTTTGCGACGTGAGCATCAATTACTTCCTGCAGATCCATTCGATAAAGCTGGTCCCCGGAAAGAATAACCACCAGGTCGGGATCAATATCTTTAAAGTAGCGCATGGAACGGCGCACCGCATCGGCCGTTCCCTGAAACCAGCCCGCCGAATCCGGCGTTTGCTCGGCAGCAAGAATCCGAACATGCCCTCCGCTGAACTGGTCGAAAATATAGGTAGCGCCAATGTGTTGATGCAATGAAACACTGTTGAATTGAGTCAGAAGAAAGACGCTTCGAATTCCGCTGTTAATGCAGTTACTGATGGGAATATCCACCAACCGGTATTTACCGGCAATCGGCACCGCCGGTTTTGAACGTTCTGCCGTCAGCGGTTGCAAACGGCTCCCGGCTCCACCACCAAGAATTAATCCTACTACCTTCATCTGTCCCCCTATTACATGTCCTTGCCCAGGCATACAAACACCATAGGCACAAGGCACGGGAAAGGAAATCAAAAGAAATCGATTTTTATCGCTTGCGCTGGCGAATCAACGTCTATATAACATGCCCTCCTTTCACGGGAAGGACCTCTGAGGTCACTCGTTGAAAGGTCCAGTTTTGGTCCGGTAGCTCAGTCGGTAGAGCATTTGACTTTTAATCAAAGGGTCCTGGGTTCGAGCCCCAGCCGGATCACCATATTAAACCCCGTTATCAACAATGATAGCGGGGTTTTTCTTTGCCTTCGCTCCTGCGCGCCATCCTTTGATAGTAACTGATATTTTAGGATATTATGGGCTTATATGAGAAAGAAGTGAGAAAGTATCGAATACCTGCTCCATATGTGATGGAGAGCCAAGTTTTACTGCCCCCACTTCCATTATTTAGGGAGGCTTAAAACACCCTTTGCTAATTGCTCAGTCACCGCAACAAACATGTCACTACCGTCATTCCAGGACACATCATTGACCGAAAATACTTCGAGCAGCTTGAGAACCATATTTATATCCGCCCCCAAAGACCGAACCACTGTAAAGGCAACCAGTGCCCCATCCTTCACACAGAACTCTGCCTGCACATGGTCCTCCCCCTTTTGCGCAAACACACAATACGTATAGAAGCCCTCAACTCGTGGATGCCTCTTCCTGTTGTACCCACAATTAAAGCCATTCAAGTGAAGTTGTCGGACCTCAACATCAGTTCTACTGTTTTGCTTAAGATACTTTTCATCCAGAAACACGTTGGTGATGGTGGACACAACTTTTCGGTTGCTCACCAATATGTAATGATAATCACAACCGACGTTTCGGATAGTCGTTGAGCCGGGAAAATAGTCGAACTCTGCTTTAGTTACAAAGGGATAACTCCAACATTCATCTTTTTTATGGTCATTTCCACTCTCATGATAATGGATCCCGGCAACATAGATCGATTTAGGTAAAGCATGAGCCGAAAATCCACAAACCAAGATCCATGCTAACACTCCAATCCTTCTGCTCATCATACCTCCAAACTCCCCCTGTCCACTTCCTGCTCCACATCACGTCTCATGTATGGAGTCTTGATTAACTTCCTCTGAAACAACGCACGGGTTTTCCCTCCTCTTTTACTGTGCGTTGTTTTTTTATGCCCACAAAGTGCGAGAATATTCCAGAAACATTTTTTGAACATTCTACCAGAGGATGGTCCAGAACAATAACAACTCCCTGATAAACAGGTTTCTCCTTTTATCCTGTTTAGAACAGCGCATGGTTCCTCCCCCTTACCGTGCGCTGTTTTTTTTGTGCCTACCCCACCAACCTCGGAACTTTTTTTCCAGTAGATGAATCAACGCGACATCCATGTATTCACCAGAGGAAACAAGTGTTTATTCTTCTACCACCACCTTACTACCTCCATTTGCAGCAAAATTTGTAGCAATGAAACGAAAAAAGCCCTGCAATCATTGGTTGAACCAATAACGACAAGGCTTTCTTACAAAAGTGGCGGAGAGAGAGGGATTCGAACCCCCGGAGGCTTGCACCTCTCCCTATTTACCTTATTACCAACTACTTGTGACCCAACTTATTTAGCCTTCCAAAACGGGATCATTCCCGATTCCTGGTACACACGGTAGGCCGATCTGGAACATCCGGCAATGGTGAAATTTGACCTTAAATGGAACGCCCTGAATACAGCCTATTTCCGAACCCCAGAAAACAAGGATTCAATCCGTGACGATCTGATCAACAGTTAATGATTAGGCTTTGGAGCAATGTTCCATAACCACAACTGCTACTGAAAGCAGCCGTCGATAAGCTCTGTTGGGAAAGCTGCGAGTTTTGATCGTGGGCCATGAAAGGTGGTGCACAAATTCCACTCAGCCTGTACTTCCATATCTTCACAACTCTGATTATCATGGAAGTTTTAATATTATGTCCGGGTATAACGTGAGCGCACATAAGCAGAAAATCATTCTAGTCAAAGACACTGGCAAGCAATCCGATTGAGGAGCACATCCGGCTTCATCTAGGAGATGTAGAAGATATCTTCTGCCACGAACTACCTGGTTTAGGAGCAATAGAAATCATGCTTGTGGAGCCAAGTGCTTCACGGGACTACTACACACTCGTAACTGCCGGAGCGAGCAATCACAAATTCCCTATTCATATAGAAGGAACTCACACGGAATCTGATAGCGACAGCGAATGTTTTGAACTTTTCATCAACCTGCCAAAAGACTGGCGTTTTGATGATAAAGCTCTCAATAAGCTGAAAATGCGCTGGCCACTGGAGCATCTGAGAAGTGCGGTCATCGACACCATCAATACAAACGCAATCTACCATGGGGGCGTCCTTCCTTTTATCCCGATGTGCGAGCCAATTCCGTTCTTTGGACTCATGTTACTTTCATCAATGAAGGAATTTGAGGAATTCGAAACCTTGCAGGTATCCCCTGGTAGACAGATCGACTTCTACAACTTATTCCCTGTTCATTTTAATGAGTGGGATTGGGTTTTTGATAATGGAGCCAAAGCCCTTGAAAAAGTATTCTTAAAAAATGGGTTTGCCGGAGCAATAGACATCAACAGAAAAAGCGTTAATACAGAATTATAACCAAACCCACCAGCAGGTGGCACCCCTCCCTGAGCGATTCACCTTTCTTGGCTCAGCGGAGGGGCTCCTTTGTGTCTTACACCTTTTGGAATAGTGTTCCAAACATATCGCTGCACCAGGCCAAAAGTCGGCAAGGACACCTCGTTTATTGATAGAGCCAACTAAGTTTAGGTTTAGACGGCAAGAGCACGTTGTATTATTGTAGATCAATTCAAGGGTATTGGAATTCAGGCATGGTACAGACTCAGTCCATATCTCTTCCTATACTCAGTTCAGAAGATAAGATTAGTATACAATCTCTCCATAGAGAGATTGTATACTATTCTATTTCTTTTCTAACTAAGGATAGAGCTAGATGAAGGT
This sequence comes from Pontiellaceae bacterium B12227, assembly GCA_029432775.1. Lineage (GTDB taxonomy): Bacteria > Verrucomicrobiota > Kiritimatiellia > Kiritimatiellales > Pontiellaceae > Pontiella. The sequence goes on from JAROAZ010000037.1 coordinate 40,414, forward strand.
AGAATTTGAACCAAACCTTGAGGTAGCCACATACCCTTGATTGAATCTACCTTAAAACAACGTGCTCCTTCCGCTCAAATTAAAACTTAATTGGCTCTACCCGAACGAGGGTGTGCCGTATTTTTATCTAAACAAAAACGAGCCCATATCTTGCGCTCTATGCCCTCCGGGCAGGCGCTGATGGCAGGCGCTGCTGTAGTCGCCTCTGAGGGCACGGAGTGCCGTAGGAGGCCCAAGCCCCGCCCCACCCCGACTTCGTCGATTAGGGAGGGTCCTCGCAGCGTCTAGAGGGCACTGCGTGCAACACAAGTCAGTCTCTGTGTATATGACCCTGTATGCTTGATTTTGAAACAGCGTTCCAAAGAATAGAAGCCACCACGATCCCACCTTTGGAACAGCGTTCCACAATACCTCTAAAACGCACAAAACACCTCCTCTAAGCTCTCCCGTTTTTTAGCGAATCGACACCCGTCCAGGACAGCTAAAACACCACCACAACACCTCTCCGCAGCTCTATGAAAACAAAGCGACCAATCATCTATGTTTATACACAAAAAGGCCCCCACTGGAGCGGAGGCCTTGCGAGTTATCATAGATCTGGCAGCTGTACCTAATCATCATCCTCCAGATACCCCCTACTAAACCACAGCTCTTGCTTCATCTGCTCGTAGACATTGAAGACGATCGGGCAGACGGAGCAATTAAACACCACACCCATAAGCCTGCATACAATATCTTTTTTGTGAAGGTGTGGATAGGATCGGCAATCCTTGGGGCGAGCTTCATAGACGGAGCATGAATTGTCCTCCAGGAAGGGACAGGGCTTTGCGTTGAAGGTGGTGTCTCCATCGTCATCCTCGGCCAGATACTGTTTCGTCAGCTCGTCGTCAGATATCCCCAAGTGAGCTGAAAGATGCTCAACATCACCATCCTTTAAAATTGGATGCATCGCTCTGCAGCAATTACCACATGCCTGACAGTCTATCTGAGGAGCAATTTCTTCATAGAGCCGATGGATGATGGCATCTACTTCATCTGTATCGTAGCCCTTTAGATAACTCCTGAAACGCCAGTTCTCATCTTCCCGTTCTTTGGCGACTTTCTCGATCACCTCTAGGTCTGTGGTTATTGGTATGTCCATGCTTTTAACCTCAGTTTATACTTAAGTTACCTGCGTTGTGCTTCAACCTACTCAGCGGGCGTCATACAGGTAGGCTCCAATTTCTGGTTCCAGTAAGCCGCTGCGCGGCAGTTTAATAGCCTTTCTTTTCATATACCTTCCGTTCTGAAGGAGGACGTATTCGGCG
>JAROAZ010000038.1 GCA_029432775.1 Pontiellaceae bacterium B12227
CCGGATAAAACGGGGGAGTAGGCATCGAAGGCCTCAAACCCAATAAACACAGTGTAATAGAGAGAAAATAGAAGGCGTTCGCTTTACAGAACGTGTTGTTAATAGAGGAGAGAAAATGAAAGCATGCGGTTCTTTATTGATTGCCTGTCTGTTGATCGTCGGTGTTGTTCAGGCGTCCGTACTGTCGGTTCTCAACTGGGATGGCAATAATGTCGGAACCAACTGGAACCAGTGGGCGGTTTCGGCGGTATCGAACGGAAACGACATCGTCTACTCCTGGAGCCGCACGGGGAATCTGGATGGCGGAACCGTTAACGACACCCTTAGCTTTGACCTGCGGCTGAAGGCATGGACGGGCTCGTCGTTCGATGGCACCCATATCAACCCGGGAGCCGTTTATATGATTTCGGCAGACCGGAATCTGACCACGAATGCCCCGAACCAGCACTTCGGCCCCGGCGGCGACATTGATAACGGCCAGTCTTTCCAACTCAGTGTGGAAAACATCAGCTTCACGCAGGGCGAGAGCAATGGATGGGTGGCCGTGTTTGACGGATTTTCCCATATCTCAAAGTATGGAACCGACAACACCACCTTTTATTTCGGCACAACCAACGCGGAAGCCGTCTATATGACGGGCGACGGGGATACGGGCTTTGCGGGGCCGGTTGATGTGCTGACCGTTACAGCAAGCGCGAACAACAACCGTTTCCGCGATCTGGATTTCAGTTTCACCACCACGAATCCGGCCCCTTCGCAAACCGCGTCTTCGTTCTGGTTCATGCAGACGGCCGGGACGAATGAACTGGTGCTCAATAATGGCCGGATCCTCACCAACCTCAACGATTCGGCGTTGTCGTGCACCAGTTCCAGCGACGGCGGCACGCTGGTCTATTCCATTGAATGGGCGGGCAACGACTTGAATGACGACGGAATCACCGACACGCTTTCATTCGATCTGCTGGTGGAGGGGTTCACCAATTCCACCTATGCCTACAGCACGAACGCGAATGAATCGTCGATGACCGCCCTCGGCGGTGCATCCGATGCAACAGAGGGCGATGGTGCCTGGGGCGTATTCGGCGACGACGATGTTGACGCCGGCGAAAGCCTGCGCTTCAGCGTGACCAACCTTCAGGTTTCGGCTCCGGGATGCTCCGCCGTCTTTGAGGGCTTTACAGGGTTCGAGGCGCAGGAGTCCGGGGGACGGGATCACCTGCTCATAATCGGAGAAGGCACCGGGCTGGCCGGCAAGGAATTCGATGCCGCAAGTGCCCAGTATACGTTTCCTGCAGTTGAACCGTTTATTGTGACCGGCGCCGGCAGTTTTTATGACCACCTTGAATGGGCGGTTTCGGAACTCTATTTCAAAATCAGTGTCGAGAATCCAGCGACTTCCAATGTTTGGAATGCGACCGATTATTCGGATTATGTGGTAGGCCCCCAGATGGGGGATGAATACCCTGAGCAGGAGAGCTATTCCAACTATCCGGCTTTTTCGTGGGACACCGTTCCCCGCTGGTTGATTATTCGGAAGAGCTCGGCCTATACCGAGGGTGAAATCAATTCCATGGCCACCAACTACAACCTGATTGTCTGGGAAAAGGCAAACAGCGCCGGCTTTGATTCGATCGAAGAGGGGATTTTGGACACGTCCACCCGCATCCGGGCGGTCGATCCCTCGACGAAGAATATTTTCTACCTCAACTCCTATATTCATTATGGGGGTTATGCCGCCAATGCGATCTATGAGCCGTATGCATGGGAGTGGAGCAACCACACCACCGACACCAACGGGCAGGAAGTCATCTACATGTTCAAGGATCGGTACTACACCCACAACTATAGCGTGCCCGGATTGCGCAACTGGTGGGTGGACACGATGATGAGCATGGCCACCAACCCCGTCATCGACGGGGTGTTCATCGATAAAGTGACACAGTCTATTTCGTCGGTTTATGATGAATCCGGCCAGCCGGTATCGGATTACTTAACCATGCTTGATCAGCTGGATCAGGCACTGCCGGAAGGAAAGTTGTTCCTTGGTAATACGCTCCGCAACGAGCGGAACTATGCCGGCCGTGCTTATATGGAGCTGCAGGAAGGATCCTACTTTGAACGCTGGAGCCTGCCGAATAACAATGCGGTTCCGGCGCAGAGCGATGCAGAAGCAGTTGCCGTCACTCTTCAGTTGATGCGGGAAGGGGTATCGAAGGGAAAGATCATGCTCTTCAATACGGGGTCGCCGGATGGATATGATTCGACGCAGGCCCATCTTCAGGAGCACATCGACTGGCCGTTGGCACTGTACCTCATTGTTGCGGAGACCAACGCCTATTTCGCTTATCAGGGCGGGGTCGATGCAACCGATCCCGATTGGCTGTGGGACCTTAGCTGGCTTCCCGAGTTTAACCGTCCGCTCGGCGCACCGCTGGGCGATCCGATAAAAGATGGATTTATCTACACCCGCTCCTATGAGCATGTCGATGTGATGGTGGATCTTGAAACCAGGGAAACGGTGTTGGCCTGGGACTGCGTTGATGCAGATGGCGACGGAATGAACGACCTTTGGGAATACCGAAACTTTGGCAACACGACCAATGAAACGGCATCCGCCAATCCGGATGGAGACACCTATACCAATCTTGAAGAATACATCGCCGGGCTCAACCCTAATGTCTTCGACACGTTTGCGGTTTCTGATTTCACAGCCGGGGCAAGCAACACATTCGGATGGAGCGCGGTTAGTGGGCGGCTTTACAACGTCTACTGGTCGAGCAATCTGATTGATGGCTTCTCGTTGATAGAGAGCAACGTGCCGGGAGGAACCTTTTCCGATACCAATTATGCAGGCGATGCAGCCGGGTTCTACAAGATCACCGTCGAACTTGAGCCTTAACGGATACGAATAAAAGCTAACAGGAAAAAACATGAAACGATTTGCAACGATGATGAGCATGGCTGCCGGGCTTGTACTGAGCGCTACAGCAATTGAGCAACCCAATATTCTGATTTTCTATGTCGATGACCTCGGCTGGCAGGATGTGCAGCTTAACGAACTCGACAACCCGTGCCCTTATGAAACGCCGAACATCCGGAAACTGGCCGAAGCGGGCATGAACTTTTCCCAGGGCTATGCCTCGGCACCCACCTGTGCGCCGTCGCGGGCGGGCATCATTACCGGACAACATCCCGCCAGGTTGGGACTCACCCATGTGGATTTGGGCGTGATCAAGAAAGGTAGAAAAGATGAACGGTTAATCGCACCCTATCTTGAATCCCATCTGAATCTGGATGAACTGACGTTGGCGGATGCGATGAAGCAGAATGGCTATCGCACCGGTCACTCCGGTAAGTGGCACGTCGGGCTTACGGCGGCGAGCTATGGCTTCGAGGTGGTGGATCAGGATCGCGGCGTTCATCGGGGTATGGATGATCGCACCAGGGATTTTGCCACAGCCAAAGACCGCAAGTACCCGCTGAGCAAGGAGAAATATCCGCCCTTCAGCAAGAAGAAGCCGGAAGGCATTTCCTATCCCTACGATCGGGTGACCGAGTCGGCAATCCAGTTTATGAAGGATAGCGGCGACCAACCCTTTTTCCTCAACCTCTGCCACTGGATGGTTCACTGGCCGGTGCTGACGCGCAATGGCGAACTGCTCGAATACTACTGCGATAAAATGGGCCAGCCGTTCCCGCCCAAGCGCGGTGCGATGACGTTGCCGGGCCAGCAGAACCCATATTTTGCGGCCATGGTGACCACGGTGGACTGGAGTCTGGGCCGCGTGGTGGATTTTTTAGAAAAGACCGACGATCCCCGCAACCCCGGCAAAAAGCTGATCGAAACTACCTATATCTTTTTCAGCTCCGACAACGGCGGTGCCGAAATCAAAGGCAAGGAAATCATCTCCGACAACTACCCGCTCAAATACGGCAAAAAACATGCCGAAGAAGGGGGCGTTAGGGTTCCGATGGTGATTGCAGGGCCGGGGATTGCTCCTGCCAGCGAGTTTGATGGATTGATCAACCAGCTCGATTTTTTCCCGACGATCCTGTCGTTGACGGGTTCAAAGATCGCTGCGAAAGATCAGCAGAATTTTGGCGGCTTGGATATCTCATCCTTGCTCACTGGACAAAGCCGGAAGATTGTCGATGCAACGGGCGCTGAGCGCGACTACCTCTGGTGGCATTTCCCGCACAACGGAGCGAATGCGATGAAGTCTGCGATCCGCAGCGGCGACTACAAGCTCTATAAACGATATGCAACGGATGACTATGAACTGTATCGGCTATACAACGGCGGGAAGCGTCATGATATAGAGGAGCAGAAGGATCTATCTAAAAATCCTGAATTCAGCGCCGAGGTGGCAAGGCTCGCAGCGATTTTGGAAGGTGAGTTGGCAGGCAATAATGCGAAAGAGCCCTATTTGAATCCCGACTACGCTGAAAAAACAACCAAGCCTGCGACCATTGCATCGGTCTCGTTTAAAGCTTCGAGCCGTAAGGCCAGGCTTGCGGTGAAGAAATCCGGCCCCGCCGTTCAGGAAGCGTATGTGATCTACTGCCGCGATCCAAAAAAGCCGAAAGTTAAGGGCCGTCACGGTTCTGCAGGAGACGGCACGGAAGTGTTCGGAATGAAACGACCCGCGACCATCGGGGCGGATGGATGCACGGTCAGCGCAACGATTCCCGAAGGAATCCCGGCGGTTCGTTTTCTGCTGATCGATACTAATGATTTTCAGACCTATAGCGAAGTGCAACTGCACTCCAACTAATATTTAGAAAGGAAACAGGATGAAAATTTATAAAGGAATACGCTTTGTTTTGTTGATGGTTCTGCTGGCCTGTCTCCGAACGCAGGCGGCGACATTTCATTGGAGCGGCGGAGCAGTTTCCAATGATTGGAACAATGTCGCAAGCTGGAGTACGAGTTACCTTCCGGGCTCCACGGCAGCGGATACGGTGTTGTTTATCGGCACCGGCGACAGCACCACACTGATCACGCCGTTTGTTTTCACAAATGCTTCTCACATAAACCTACGCAGTAATGGCGGTCCAACGGTTACGCTGGCGGCTGACCTTTCCAATGTCGGGAACTTTTATCTCGCCGGTAACAGCGGTCATGACGGCGGGACGGTAATTCATCTGGACGGAACTCTGACTGTCGATTCGCTGAAGGTGGGGGCTCAGGCGGGTGCCACATCTGAATCCGCATACACCATCTCGGATGGGCGGATTGCCAATTCCGGGAACCTGTATGTCAACAAGGGGACCTTCACGCTCTCCGGATCCACGGCTGAAGTGGGGGCCAACTCGATGACGGTTACGGGTATTGGTGAACTGAAATTTGAACTGGGCGCTTCCGGTGTTATCCCGATTAGTGTGACGAATGAGTTTTCGATCAATGCAACGTCGGAGCTGACGATTGATGCCTCATCCTACACGGCGACCAATACGGTAATTGAACTTCTTCAATACGGTTCGCTAAGCGGCAGTTTTGATCCATCGCTGATTACGGTGACGGGATTGAGCGCCCAGCAGGAGCCGGCAACGATCGTCTACGATGGCGACAGCATGAACCTGGTACTGGCCGAGCCGGATCCCAACTGGCAGGCTGTCATGGCTTTGGGCGATCTGACCAATGCCCCGACGGTGTATACGACCAACGGAATTGTTACGAACATCACGGTCGGGGCGATCCAGTCGATCATGTATGACGGGCAGGACTATACCGGTGCGCCGACGCGGGTCTGGGCCTATGTCGGCCTGCCGGCGGGAGCCAGTTCGAACAATCCGGTTCCGGCTGTAGTGTGTGTGCATGGCGGCGGAGGAACGGCTTATTCCGACTGGGTACAGCAGTGGAACGACCGGGGATACGCTGCGATCGCTATGGATACGGAAGGGCGGTGGGTTAATCAGTCAACCGGTGAAAAAGAAGTCCAGCCGTGGGGCGGACCGCAGCGCACCGGCGTCTATGATAAGATGGATGAGCCGATTACCGACCACTTTATGTATCACGCCACGGCGGATGCAATCCTGGCAAATTCGCTGATGCGCTCCCTGCCCGAAGTCAATGCGGATCAGGTGGGCATCATCGGCGTCTCCTGGGGCGGAGTCATCACCAGCACGACCATCGGCATTGATGATCGCCTGGCGTTTGCGATCCCGACCTATGGCTGCGGCCACATGTTTGATGCGCTGAACCATTGGGGCGATGCGCTGGAAAATAATGAGATGTATCGAACGGTCTGGGATCCGGTGCTGCGCATGGAGAACGCCACCATGCCGGTCCTCTGGTATTCGTGGCCGACCGATTACCATTTTCCGATGGACTGCCAGGCCTACTGCTACCACGGCGCTCCCGGTGAGCACATGGTTTCGCTGGTGCCCGGGATGGGGCACGGCCACGGTGCGACATGGCTCCGCCCTGAAAGCTATGATTTTGCTGACAACATCATCAGCAACGGAACCGGGTGGTGTGTGCAGCAGAGCATCAGCCTGATCGGATCGAATGTGGAAGTGGTTTTTGCCGCAACACGAACCTTAAAAACGGCTACGTTGATCTATACCACCGAAACGGGAAAAACCGGCGACCTGACCTGGATCGAAACCAATGCCACCTCGTTGGTCGAAAGCCCTGCCGGCATCTGGACGGTTGCCGCACAGTTGCCGACGAATGCCACCGGATGGTTTGTGAACACCACGGCCGATGCCAATGTATCCGGCTATCGCGGCGACGGCGATGTGATCGCCAGTTCCGACTATCAGGAAGTCATTCATGTGGCGCTGAACGGTTCGCAGTCGTTTGCGATGTCGCACCCGCTTACGGAAACCCAATCCACAGGTGAGCTGCAGGCGGATTTCACGGCGCCCACCAATGTCGAGATCGTGGATGTTGCCACGACAAACGACTCGCACGCCGGGGCACTCAGCTTTGTGGGAGACTATCCGGTTGTTCTGTACACATCCGGTTTGCTTGGACTTCAGTTCGATAACACCGTGGCAGGGTTGACCGATGGCGAGTCGGCCACCGGAACCGTTCTGGTGGTCTGGGAGAATCTGGATGGTTCGACGGATCAGGCATCGGTCCCGTATGAAGTCACTGCCCGCGCGGCCCAAACCGTGGTCTACGATGTTGATGCTGACTGGTCGTCCGAATCTGTATATGAAATTGATGATGTCTTTATCGTCAGCAATGCGGTGGTTGGTTTGGACCAGCAGGCAACCGCAGGTTCGCTCACCATCAGCAATGGCACGATGCTGCTGGATCAGGATTATCAACTGACGCTGGGCGACAACCTGTCTGTTGAAGCGGATGGTGCGCTGCTGGTGAACGACGGCACCGTGAATCTCAACAGCACAGGCTTTGCGATTGATGGGGTGGTCACCATCGACGGTGGCACCGTGGATGTTGAAACGCTAGGGCTTACGGGCTCCGGCACGTTGCGGTTGAAATCGGGTGCGCTCAGTTTCGGCGGCGGAAGCCGGATGGATCTGGACCTGCTCGAAATCAGCGGCGGAACAGCAGACTTCGGCAGCGGCCATACGCGCATTGCAATGAGTGGGTCGGCCGAGTTCCGGGTGGTTGGAACCGGGGCGTCAATCTCAATGACCGTGCTGAATCTCCAACCCCATACCGCTGATGACCCGACGTTGCGTTTTGTGTTGGATGAAACAGGGGTTTCAATAATCAATGTTTCCAGTTTTATGAACCTGCCGCAGGCCACCATTATTGCGGACGGCACAGCTTATTCCGGCGGAGCAACCAATCTAGTGCTGATTGACTCCGGAAATCTGTCCACGCTGGGTGATCCGAATAAATACTCAACCACTGGCTTTGCTGAAAAGGGTTTGATCGCAACGGTTGTTCAGGATCAGACCAATGGGAAGGACTGGGTGGAACTGGTGCTGACAGAAACAGCTTATGGCTCCTGGATTCGCGGGTTTGGACTGAGTGGTGCTGACTTAAGTATGTCCGCCAACCCGGATGGTGATGCCTACACCAATGAAAAAGAATTCATTGCAGGACTTAATCCTTCCATATTTGATGCCTTCGAAATTTCAAATTTCACGGCCGGGGTGAGCAACTCCTTCGAATGGACCGCGGTGAGCGGGCGGCTGTACAATGTCTTTTGGGCGAGCAACCTGGTTGATGGATTTTCATTGGTTGAAAGCAATGCAGTGAACGGCAGGTATATCGATTCCGACTCTCACGAGCAGGGCTTCTATAAAATCACGGTGGAATTGGAACCGTAACTTTTCCAGTGGATTTAACCGATTCAGGATCACGATGAAAAACTACTTCATAGTACCCAGTATATTCCTGCTGGTGGGTTCGCTGCAGGCGGCCAACATTGATTGGGATAATGGCGCGGTGACTAATGTCGGTTGGCACACCGCAACCAACTGGGCGGGGGATATATTGCCGGGTAGCGTTTCGAATCATAATGTAATTCTTAACGGTTCGGTGGATGCTCCCTATGTGGTGCAGGATTATAATCCCGCAAATCCGTTTGATATCACCATGCGCAACGGGGCCTTGTTGACGATTGAGGCAGACCTGTTGAACGTGGATGATTTTTATCTGGGACCCAATGCAAACAATGGCGGAGGAGTGGTGGATCACAGCAGTGGCACGGTTTCGGCGAAACAGGTAAAGGTCGGCAGCAGTACAACGGCTACGTCGGATTCCATTTATACGCTTAGCGGGGATGGCAGGATCGTTACGACCGCAGATCTGAGTGTTGGCATGGGCACCTTTAGAGTGGATGGATCCGCCGCCGGCGTTACGGTCGGCAATAGTCTGAATCTATCGAATGGGGGGAACCTGACTCTCGAGCTGGGAGAATATGAGCCTGCACAGATCAGTGTTGCAGGCAGTTTCAGTATTCATAGTTCGGATTCGGTGCTGACGATTGACGGCTCGTTCTATCGTGGCGGCAGCGATACGTTTGAACTGGTTCGTTATGGCGGGGTCAGCGGTTCCTTTGCTGCGACCAATGTGGTGATTAAGGGCTTTAAGGCCGATCAGTCGGCATCCATTAGTTATGACAGCGACAGCCTGAACCTGACGATTACCACGGAGACGGTTGAGGATGCTGAAAGCCATATGTGGTTTACGATCACCCCCAGTGCCGGAACCGCGACGGCCACGTTTTCCGATCTGCTACTGAACAATGGACATCACGCCTCCACGCTGAATTCTGCCGACCTGACCTGTACGCAGGCTCAGGATGGCGATGACCTGATTTATTCCATTAGCTGGGCGGGCAACGATTTTAATGCGGATGGGTCAGCCGATATGGTTACGTTTGACCTGCGGGTTTCAGCGTATACTGGCACTGCATTTAACTATAGTGCCAATGCGGCGGATTCATCGATTACTGCACTGGGAAACGGCGGGGTGGTTCATGAAGAAAACGGCCGATGGGGCGTGGGTTCAGATGTTGATCTGGACGAAGGCGAAAGTCTGCATTTCAGCGTCGATAATGTGCAGATTACGGTCCCCGGATTCACCGCCGAGGTACATGGCTTTACGGCATTCGGTCTGAATGAGGTCTCGGGGAATACGCACAAGCATATTCGGGGTGAAGGCGTTGGAGATAACCTGAATGCCGGTGTGATCAACTATCCGTATGATTACTCTTTTTCTGCGCTGAATCCGCTGATGGTTACCTGCGCCGGAACCGCAACGTCTTTTGGATTCCAGATTGATTCGGTTATTTTCAGCCTGACGGTAAGTGATCCGGCGATGGAGCCGGTCTGGGATGCTTCTGACTACTCCTATATGAAGGATGGAATCGGTTATGTGGAAGCCTATCCGGAACAGTCGCCCGCTGTTGAGTTCCCGGAGTTTTCCTGGGATGAAGTACCGCGCTGGCTGGCGGTACGGAATATTGATGCTTACAGCGCGGAGCAGATCAGCACGGTCGCAACCAACTATCAGTTGGTGATGCTGGAAAAGAGCAATAAAAACGGTCTGACCTACACGGAAGCGGGGCAGCTTAAAATGGCGGCGGATCTCAAAGCGGTTTCGCCCGATATCAAAGTCATCACCTATTGGAATTCGGGGCTGCACTATACCGATTATGAGGCGGACGCAACCTACGACCTAGAGAACTGGAGTCGGAAGGAGGTCGATGCCGACGGGAATGTCTCGTACTCGCTTCAGCGGGGCACGCAGTATAAATATGACTATTCGATAGAGGACATGCGGGACTGGTGGGTGAATGTGGCCTTGACGATGGCCTCGAATGTGAACGTTGATGGCGTCTTTATTGATGTTCCTGCTGTGGAAAATACTCACTTTTATGACGAAGACGGTGTGCCGACGGAAGACCGGGCCATCATGCTGGATGCGTTGCGGTCCGCAATGCCCACCAACAAAATGCTGGTTGGAAACAGTCTGCGGAGTGAACACCTTAATGGCGGGCGGCAGTTAATGGAGTGCTTTGACGGCTCTTATCTGGAGCGCTGGCTGATGTGGGATCGGGAGAGCCTGATCGACCAGTCCGAAGGAGATGTGGCAGTCAATTCCATCCAGATTATGCGCGAGGCTTTATCGCTGGGTAAAATGATTAACCTGCAGTCGGGTCCGGACGGACCGGGGATTGAGGATGATCCCGCGCCGGCCGGTTCCGCCAACATGGCGGCGCGTCGGGCCTATGCCGAAAAATATGTCGACTTCCCGCTGGCGGTCTTCCTGATTGTCGCGGAAACCAATGCCTACTTTGGCTACAACATGGGCGTGAATGCGATTGAAGCAAGTTATAACGACGATGTCTGGGATACGAGCTACATTGCCGCGTTCAACCGTCCGCTGGGCGCGCCGCTGGGCGATCCCTCCCGGAATGGCTACGTCTATACCCGCTCCTACGAACATGTGGATGTCTGGGTGGATGTGGATTCGAAAGAGACCGTTCTGGCGTGGGACAGCGTCGATGCGGATGCGGATGCGGATGGCCTGAACGATCTGTGGGAATACCGCAATTTCGGGAACGTGACGAATGCCGCCGCTACGGATAATCCGGACCTGGATATCTATAACAATCTTCAGGAGTATGCCTTTGGCGGCGATCCGATGAACGGTTCAGATGCCGGCTATGTTCCAACCATTGGAAGTTTTCGAGACGGAGAAACTGATTTTTTTGAATATGTTTATGCCCGCCGCACGACTCCTGGAAACAGTCTGACCTACTGGCTGGAAACCAGTTCCAACCTGCTTTCCAATGATTGGAAAAACGGCGGGTACACAGAACTTCCAAACACTGGAATCATTGATTCAGATTTTGAGGCGGTTACGAACTGGATAGATATAACTGGAAAGACGAATGAATACATCCGCCTGAAAATTGAAACCCGAAATTAGAGAAGAAAAACGATGAACAATCAGAACGTAGTTAAAGGTATCGTTGTCGGCTTGTTGCTGCTGACTATGGGAGTCCGGGCGGAAGATAAATTGGCGGAAGATCCGTTTGCGCTGGAGCAGGCGAAACATAAGCTGTCCAGCGGTGAAAAACCCTGGGAAGGCCGCTCACCTGAAGAGCTGCGGAAGTGGGCAAAGAAAAATCTGCATCATAAGGTGACGGCCAGAAATATTATCATTGCCGAGGATCACCCGGAATGGGCGTGGTTCCGTAAGTCCGGGCTGGGTCTGTTTATTCATTGGGGGCTGCCGAGCGCCAACCCGGATACGGGCGATGCCTGGGCGATCCAGTGGAATGAAGCAAAGGCAAGGGCTGGTCGTTACATGGAGCCGGCGACCAAAATGTTTGCGGTGGCGGAGACGTGGAAACCCACACAGTACGATCCGGATAAATGGATGGCGGCGGCATCGAAGGCCGGCTTTGGCTACTCGGTATTAACGACGCGCCATCACGATGGCTATGCTCTTTGGCCCAGTGAATCCGGAATGTGGGATACCGGTGAATATATGGGCGGCGTTGACCTGGTGAAGGACTATGTGGAAGCCTGCCGGAAAAATGATATTCGGATTGGCTTCTATTATTCCGGCCCGAATTGGCATTTTGCCCATGAACAGAAAAGCTTTGGCGGCCCGAAGTCCGGTGAATATACCTATAACTATAAAATGGAAAAGGTGAAGCCCTTTCCCGAACTGCCCGCCGAAGTGGCCCGTGCCGAGAGGGAAGAATCGCAGGGGCAGGTGCGTGAACTGATGAATAACTACGGGCCGATCGATGTCATGTGGTGGGATGGAAGCGTGGCCATGACGGCGGCGGAACTGGCTACCATGCAACCTGATATTCTGGTGGCACGCGGTATGATCGCAACGCCGGAAGGCGAACACCAGGGTGCCAGCGAAAATGTGAAAGTTGCTAATGAATGCGGCTGGTGGTGGGAGCAGTGCCGCAAATCGGAAAATCGCTTTACACCCAACTGGCACTATGGCGTGGAGTGCGAAAGCAATCACTGGGATACCAATAAGCTGCTGACGGAATTGATCCGCTGCCGCTCGCTGGGTGGCAACCTGCTGGTGAATATTCCGCCGCGCGGCAACGGCTCCATGATGGAGTGGTATTATGATGTCTGCGATGAAATGGCCGACTGGATGAAACATTCCCGCGAGGCGGTTTATGATGTCGATCTTGACGCGCCGCTGCCGACGTTGGATAAAACGCAGAACTTTACCACCAAGCGCGGAAACATCTTTTATTCGCTACCCAACGACCAAGGCGCAATTTTTATCACCGACATCACCAAGCCTAAATCTGTAACACTGCTGAGAACGGGTAAAAAAATCGACTCCGAGTTTCGCGCCGGTTCGCTCCGCATTGTTATTCCAAAGAAAATGCAGACGGATCATCCTGATATGGTTAAAATCATTTTTTAGATCTCCGGAGCGGGGGCGAAACCCTTACCTCTGAAAAAAGAGAGACGGAGTAACAGGACGTAAATATGAAAAATGGATCACGCAAACGACTTGTCGGTGCCGCAGTGCTTTTGAGCCTGTTGGGCAGTTCGTTGGCAGAAGAAAGTAACCCCCTCAATATTTCAGGAGTCTACCCGCACCTGACGATGTATAACGAGCAGGGGGAATGCGGAACGGGTGCGATTGTGCCGTGGGCCGGAAAGCTCTGGGCCATCACCTATGCCCCGCACAGGCCCGTCGGCTCCACCGATAAACTCTACGAAATCACGCCGGATTTAAAACAGGTCATTCGCCCCGAAAGCATTGGCGGTACGCCGGCCAATCGGATGATTCATCGCGAATCCAATCAGCTGTTTATCGGTCCCCACGCCATCAGCGCCGAAGGCAAGGTCCGCACGATCCCGTACAGCAAAATGCCCGGACGACATACCGGTAATGCGCGCCACCTGACCGACCCCGCCGGAAAGATTTATTATGCCACCATGGAGGAAGGGCTCTACTCTGTAGACGTTAACACGCTGGCGGTGGAAGAACTTATCAAGGATGGCAATGAGCAGAAAGCCGTCGGCATCGGCGTGAGCTCAAAGTTGCATGGCTATCATGGAAAAGGGCTCTATTCCGGACAAGGCCGCGTGATCTATTCCAACAACGGGATGAAAAGTCCGGCCGCAAGGAAAAGCCCGACCACGACATCCGGCGCACTCGCGCAATGGTTCGGCGAAGGTGACTGGCAGCTTGTTCGCAAAAACCAATTTACTGAAATTACCGGCCCAGGTGGAATCTATGGTAACGAAAATCCGGAAACTGATCCCGTTTGGAGTATGGGCTGGGATGCTCGTTCGCTGCTGCTTGGACTGCTGGAAGCCGGCGAGTGGAGCTTTTACCGGCTGCCCAAAGGAAGTCATTCCTATGATGGAGCACACGGCTGGAATACCGAATGGCCGCGCATCCGCGAAATCGGAGAAGAGGATTTGCTGGCCACCATGCACGGCACCTTCTGGAAGTTCCCCGCGACGTTCAGCAAAGCGAATTCGGCAGGCATCGCGCCGCGCTCCAACTATCTCAAGGTCATCGGCGATTTTTGCAAATGGAACGGGATGGTGGTGCTCGGTTGCGACGATTCCGCACAGAAAGAGTTTCTTAATACCCGCAACTTCAAGGCCAAACACGCCTCGCCGAAACAATCCAACTCCAACCTCTGGTTTGTTGAACCCAGCCTGCTCGACGATCTGGGCCCGCTTATCGGACGCGGTTCGGTCTGGTTGCACGACGATATTCAGGCCAACACCGCCAGCGATCCGTACCTGTTCTCCGGTTACGAGCATCGCCAGCTCGTGGTGACCCACTCTGCGTCTAACCCCGTTACCTTTACGCTGGAAGTGGACGCAGCAGGGAACGGTGAATGGGCGAAGCTTCGTGAAATTACGGTGGCGAAAACCGAAATTATCCAATTCGGTAAAAAGGAGCAGGGCACGTGGATTCGCCTTAAAAGCCATCAACCGGCAACCGGTGTAACGGCGCACTTTCACTATCGCAATAACGATGACCGTTCAGAGAAGAACGGTGCCCTGTTTGCCGGGATTGCCACGCCGACTGAACCGGCCGCGACCACGGGCGTGATGCGTAGTCTCGCTTTCAATAAAATGGGGCTCGTCTCGGGCGATGGCGGATACTATGAGCTGAACCCGAAAATGGAATTAACCAAAGTGGATGATCCTCAAGCGGCTTCCGAGTTGTCTCACGCCGTTACCCAACCGGTCAACGCGTTAAGTGTCGATGCGGCATCCGTTATTATGAGAGAAGACGGCAAAACCTACCGCTTCCCGAAAAACGAGGCGTATACCGCAAATGATGGAATGCGTGTCTGCCGTGAAGTGGCGACCGAGCGCGATCTGCTCAACCTGCACGGGACCTTCTTTGAACTGCCCGCCCGGAATGCGCAAGGGTTAGCCAAGGCTCGTCCAGTCGCCACGCATAACCTGGCAATCCATGATTTCTGTTCGCATGCCGGCTTGTTGCTCTTCACAGGACTCGATGCCGAGACGCAAGGCGAACATATCTTCCGCAGTACCGACGGCAAAGCCGCCGTTTGGGCAGGCGTGATCGATGATATCTGGAAGCTCGGCAAGCCGCGCGGGCAGGGTGGTCCGTGGAAAGACACGCAGGTATCTGCCAATGCGCCGTCGGACATGTATTTGATGACGGGCTACGACCAGAAATCGGTGGAGCTGAGCGTCGCCAATGACTGTGTGATCAAGCTGGAAGTGGATATCGACGGAACCGGCGTTTGGGTGGAATACAAATCGTTCGACCTAAAAGCGGGCGAAGCTGTAACACACGAATTTCCGAAAGGCTTCAGTGCCTACTGGGTTCGCGCCGCCAGCGACACCGTCACCACGGCAACCGTCTGGTTTAAATACGAATAGAAAAAGAGAAGTTGACCATGCCATGTTTCTGTTGTTCGCACGTCGGGCTGCGGCATATCACTCAAACAGGTGATACCCGGGATCCCTTCTTGCGGTATCTTTTGAAACGGAAAAGAACCATGGATGAATACCAATAAAAACGGATGCTGGAACAGGATGAAATTGATGATTAAACGGATTGGACTTACAGGATTGATCTTGATGGTGGGCATGAGTTCTATTGCGGAAACTAAACCACCTTTGGTGAACGCAGTCGAACCAACATGGGAGTCGATGGCTGATAATTATCAGGTGCCGAGCTGGTTTGTAGATGGGAAGATCGGGGTCTGGACCCATTGGGGCGTACCGTCGGCAACCGATGAAAACCGCCCGAACGATGGGTCGCACTACGGGCGCCGAATGTATGGTCCGATGGAGGGCGAAAAAGGTGGCCAGGCAAAGATGACCCGGGAACTTACGGAATTCCATACGAAACGTTATGGGCATCCGTCGGAATTTGGTTATGAAAAGCTGGTTCCATTATTGAAAGCTGAAAACTGGGATCCGGAAGGGCTGGTTAAATTTTTCAAGGAAAACGGCGCTCACTTTATTATGCCGGTGGCCTGCCATCACGATAATTTTGACATGTATGATTCTTCCCATCCCTGGAACTCGGTGGATATGGGGCCGAAGCGCGACACGCTTCAGGAATGGAAAGACGCCGCCTATAAACATGATATGAAATTTGGTGTGTCCACCCATCTCTATTGGTCGCCCCGGTTTTTCAAGACCGCACGACCCTATCAGAAAGAGGGCTCGCTGGCCTGGAAGCTCTTCAGTATGGACTACAGCCCGACAGAGTATACCAGGCAGGACAGCTGGAACGAACACTGGTATGACCGCTGTTGGGAGATCATCGAAAAATATGATCCCGATATGTTCAATAATGATGCGCCTTTTCCCGATGAAAAGCGCGGAAAGAGCCTGGGGGTAAAGCTGTTTTCCTCCTACATAAATCGGGACCTGCAGGAAAACGGCGGGAAACAGACCACGGTATTCTCCTGTAAGAATGGAAATCTGAATAAAGCGGCGTTTACCTACAACCTGGAACGCGGAAGTTCGGGCGAAATCCAACCCGAACCCTGGATGTGGGCAACGGATGTTTCCGGCGGCTGGTTCTATCGTAAGGGCGCCGTCAACCGAATGAGTATTCCGGTTATGATTGGGAACGCCATTGATGCCATCAGCAAGAACGGCGTGGTGATGATGAATGTGGCCCTGCGCGGCGATGGAACCCTGCCCGAAAATCAGGCCGCTTACCTGACGGCTTTTGGCGACGTGCTGAAAATTAACGGGGAGGGGATCTACGGTTCCAGGCCCTGGAAAATTTACGGGGAAGGCCCGCTCGAAATCAAAACGGGCCGGCAGGGCGAGAATAAGAAAGCCTACTCCCAGGAAGATATCCGCTTCACCACCAAAGACGGAAAACTCTATGCCTTTGTGCTGGCTCCGCCGACGAAAGACATCGTGATTAAATCCCTCGCGGAGGGCGGACTGTACGAGGGTGATATCGGACAAATTGCCATGCTTGGTAGTTCGGCTAAGCTCAAGTGGAATCGCACGGCAGAGGGACTGACGATCCTGCTTCCGAGGAATATGCCGGATCAGCCCGTGGTCGGATTCCGGATTAATGAAAAATAAGATACTCTTCTGTCCCGTGTCTTATTGCTCCGGCGATTAAATGTTGAGATTCCTATGCATTGAATGAGGGCCGCAAAAAACGCACGGAAATGGGCTGCAGAGTTCTTTGTGTCTTTTTGTGTTTTTCGTGGCAATCCTCACAGGATTTAGTCGCAGCATCTATAGTTACTTCTCTTTTACCTTCTTACTTCCGGTCAATAACGCAGAATTTTCAGCAACGAATGTAGGAAAGCAACGAATGTTTCGACGGGTCGGATCAGTTGCTATCCTACATTCGTTGCCACTTATCCTCCGCTGCGAAGCAGCGTTAGATGGTTTGTTCGCTTGTGTCGCTCACTTGTTATTTTTTAAATAACCCGAGGCGGTGACCCCGGTTAACTGCTGCGGCGGCGTTTTGTACTTCGAGTTTTTCAAAGATATGGCCGACGTGTGTATTGACGGTTTTGATACCTATACCGAGTTGATCTGCGACTTCCTTCTTGATTAAGCCTTCCCCGATCAATGTCAGCACCTGGAGTTCCCGAGTGGACAATATGTTTTCCCGGGGGTCCTCCTTGGGTATCGTTTTCTTCATGGTATCGAGAATGAACCTTGCCACCTTATCGTCGAGCATGGCTCCGCCTTTCATTACGGTGACGATGGCCTCGGTAATCTGGTCGAGCGTGTTTGACTTTAAGAGATAGCCGGATGCTCCTGCTGAGATGGCGGCGAGCACATCCGCCTCGCGGTTGGATTGGGTGAGTACGATAATTTTTGTGTCGGGGATACTTTGTCTGAAGTGGGGCAGGGCTTCGATGCCGGATATTCCCGGAAGGTTCAGGTCGAGCAGGATGAGGTCGGGTACGTTGCGGGTTGACATATCCTGCAGGCTGCGGAGAGCGATTTCCGCCGTGCCGAACTGGCTGATGAGTGTGAGGTCCGGATCGCCTTTGAGGGTGCTGTCGATGACTTTCCGGTAGGCGGGGCTGTCTTCCACCAACATGATTTTAATTTTTCGTTTCATACATGATTCCTTTTGGTCGAAGGTTGGAATGTCAAAGGTCGGAAGTCTCTCTTTCTTCCAGTTGGCCGTCGGCAGGCATGACCTTTGACTTTAGACCCTTAGATTTTTGACTAAAAACCAGCCTCTTTCGAGGCCGAAGTGTCAGCACGATGCATGTGCCGCCGGAACCCGGCTTTTCGGTTATTACCTGTGCCCCGAGCAAGCGTGCGCGGCGCTTGAGCGAGGAGGGGACCTTCCCGTTCAGGCCGTGGCCGTTGTCGGCGATGGTGAGTCGTATTTCCTTGTTGCCTGCTGTGAGTTGTGTGCGCACGTGGGTGGCGCCGGAATGGCGAATAATGTTGGTGAGGCATTCCTTGTAGAACAGGTACAGGTCGATGCGTCGGCGCGGTTTCAGCCGGAGTAGGGTTTCCTCGTTGATAAAGGTGATTTCGTGTTCCAGGTCAGCGAGCAGGCGTGCAGTAATTCGTTTCATTTCTTCAGGCAAATCCTGATAGAGCCCCTCTGCTTCCAGCATGTTGGTGCAGTAGCGGGCCGTTGCCCCGGTTTCTTCGGTAAGACTGCGGATTTCGCCGACGGTGACGATCAGTTCCGGCCACTCGTCCCGGGCATTTTTCCGATCCACAATCCGCTTTGCGAAATCGCCCAGCAGTCCGATGGCATGAAGGTTTGCGCCCAGCTCGTCATGCAGGTTGGCTGCGATGCGTTCCCTGGTTTGAAAGACCGTCCGCTGCCGGAGAATGCGGTCGACCAAAATAGTGAAGCCGGTAGCGGCGGCGAGCAATGCGGCCAGCCAGGTCATCCGTCTCAGATTGGTTTTTTGGCGGGCATAGGAGCGGTTCAGCTCATCCACCACAAGCGGACGTTCGATTTCCAGTTCGTGGCGGAGGGCCAGCTGGTTCAGCCAATCGCGGATGGGCAGGATGTTGCCATACATGTTGCGGCCATCGGTCAGGCTGGTCGTATGGCGGATTTTCCGGGTGGTTGTGATGGTGGATGTGACGGTTTTGTGGAGAGCGATGTTCCTGCCCTTGGAGAATACCTCGATTTCGGTAAATCCGAACAGCGGGCGGACTTTGCCGAAAGGCAAGGGAGGATCGATGACGCGGAGGCGAATGTAGCGGCAGGTGGTTTCGGGAAACGGCCACATGATAATCGGCCCTGAGTCGAAAACGGTTTCCTGATGCAGATCGAGGAGGGGTATGGAATCCGAAAAATCGGGCTTGTCCGCCCCTTCGATGCGCATTCGCTTTGGTATTCCCATATCGCCGGCATAGGCCTGCGGCAACGTATCGCTTTGTTCCGGGGCATGCAGGTGGATACAGGAGACGGGATGGGCCATGCCCAGATCGAGGGTGAGGACCGGATGCTCGTCGATGCCGATCCGGGCGAGATAGGCAACGCTCTGTTCGCCTGTGGCGGCGTCCATGAGATAGGGCATGAAACCATCGACTACAAAACGCTGATCCCACGCGCCAGACGGGCTCGCCACATTCGAGGAGGTTTTGACGGGCTGCCGCAGCGCCACATTTTCCTGCCCACTGAATGCCAGGATTTCCGAGAGTTGGAAGACAGGACGCTGGTCGATGGCACGGCGGGAAAGCTGTTCGGCCTCAACCCGGATCCAGGATGCGGCGATGCCGTTGCACGGTATGGCGAACGGGGCGATGCGGGGGAGGATATCGTCGTCGCGGGTGTTATATTCGGCCACGACGGTGCCTACGCGATCCTTGCCGGTGCCGGCAATCAGGCGAAACACATTGGGGAAGGCATCGGCTTGGAATTCGTTTGCCGTATCGCGGCGGATGGTCGGCACCAGCATGACTTGATCGAGTGGTACCGCTTTCCCGAAATTGATTTCAATCCATTCCGGATGGTCCGGTGTTTCATGGGGGGCGGATCGAAAACCAATGGCTCCGACGCCGCCATTGAGACTGTAGTTGGCGAGTTGTGCCAACCGGGCATCGATTTCCGACAGTCGTTTTTCCAGCGAAGCCCATGGCCGGTCTCGAAAAGGCTTCTGCTCGGCAGGGGCCGTTGGTCGGGAATCGGCCACAGCCGCTATAATTCCCCCGAGAACAAGTACTGCCACGGATGTCGGAGTTGCATGCATCAATTTTTTATACCATGGAATCACGTATGTAACAGCCCTACTTTATGGCTTAGATTTCGCTGAAGATCAGGATGTTGATTTTCTCTATCGCGGCCATCAACGCCTCGCAAAGTCCAATCCAACCAGTCTGTCTAAGCACGCCCGCAACATGTATGCCGTGGATGCGCCCTGTTGTTTCGGCGTTTTTAAAGAAAATATATTACGTTGGTCCCTGCGGTATGGGTATCCGGCAAATACGGGATGTTGAATAGTCCAGTATTACTAGACTCAGCACCGAATTTTATGGTGCAGGCCATTTGTCCGGTTTTTTGACAGGATTACAGGATGGACATGATTCCGATCCAGCATCTCTGGTTGACATCCTGAATGTAGATCTCCGATATGTGAACGAAACATACGTTTTTATGCGAATTAGCAGGCACTCAGTGCGGTTAACATCCACTGGTTCAATCGGAATCAGCCGGATTCGGGCATCCTGTGAATGCCTTATAGACGAACGGGTGGGAGATGGTAGCTTGAAATACGAAATAGAGAAGGCTGCGGAGTGAGCCCGTAGTAAAGGCAATCTAACGTAATAAGGAGAAGAGAATGAAAAAGTCACTGGTTCTATCAACGATGATCGCGCTGATGAGTGGGTGGACCGCTCAGGCGGCTACAATTCAGGAAAACACAGTGTTTCCGACTTCAGACATCATTTCCGGCCAATCGCAGCAGGCTCAGGACGGTCTGAATATCATGCGTAATGAAGATACGCTGCATGTCGGCGCAGGCCAAAGCTTCACCTTATCCGGCGCAGAAACGCTGCAGGCTATCACCATTCAGATGGCGGTCGGAAAGAATAAGAATATCGCTGCTACAGGCACCCATGAATTCGAGTTGTGGATCGGTAGCTATGACGACACGACGGTAAGCAACCACGTGGCAGGCGCCACGAACCTTCTTACCTCCATAGATGTGGCCGGCCTCTCGTTTAGCAGTGGCAACTACTATACACTCAACCTCGATGCCCCTCTGGCGCTGCCCGCCGGCGACTATGCGTTCCAGCTCTATTGGACCACGGCGGACCAGGGGGACCACCGCATCTGGTGGGCCCATAACTCGACCGGAGGCTATGCCGGTGGTCAATCCCTGAACCAGGGGGGGCTGACAGGCCAGCTGCCTTTCGAGAAAGTGAGTCCTGACGTTGATGGTGATTTGGTATTCGCATTGCACAGTGCGCCGGTCCTCCCACCCCCGGCGGAATTGCTTACCCCTGCCGATCTGGTGATGTCCCATGCCATCGGGGCTGGCTCAACAACCGGCACGGTTGATGCGGTCCACACATCCAGTACGGATATGGATGTGACGATTACCATTTCAGATGAATCTCACAACGGGGCGTTTACCGTAGTTTCGCCGCAAACGCTGACCAATGAGACAACCGAATTGTCGTTCGCGTTTGACAATACGATCGCCAATCTGGGTGCCAGCGAGACGGCTACCGGATTGGTTACTTTTGCCTGGGCTGAAACCGGCGGGGGCTCAAGTGGAACAAATCTCATGTCGATCAGTGCGTTGGCTACCTATCCGGCAGGAGAGGTGAACTCATTCAAGGGATACGCAAGTACGGCATGGGGCACTGCGACGAACTGGAGTAAAAACCGCGTTCCCGGCGCGCTGGGGGCCGACAAGGCCATCATCCAGGATACATACGTGGTCGATCTGACGACGAACTTTACCGGCACATTGGCTTGGGGTACGGTTGTGCGGGGCGACGGCGCGATCTTGAACATTGGTGCTGATTTTCTGAATGCCGACTATATGACGCTCAGCGGGGCTTCGAATCATTATGGTTTCGTGAATCAGACAACGGGTTCCGTTGACGTGACGGCATTAAACATCGGTCATTCATCGGGAGTCTCACCATCCAACTCGGTCTATACCTTGTCGGGCGGAACGCTGACATCCCGTGCAAACGGCAATATCTATGCGAATGGTCAAATGGCCATCAATGGTGGATCGCTGAGTCACGATACCGCCGGTGACAATGATTTATTCGTTATTGGTGACGGTCTTCTGACCCTGGAGTCTGGAACCTGGAGCAGCACAGCAGGCGCCGCCGGTGATGTACTGACGTTTAGCCCCGATGTTGAAATCAGCGGGGGAACGATCAATCTGCCTGGGCGTAACCATTTCACCGGCGAATTCAAAGTTATAGGGGATGCGGCATCCATTTCGATGCAACGACTCAATGTTTCGCCGGACTTTATTTTTGAATTTGCTCCAGGTGGAGGTTCCGCTTTGAGTGTTGTGGAATGCCCCACGTACGTTCAGCTTGCAGCCGGTACGATTCTTGTGGACGGTTCAAACTATAATGGTGGAAGCGCCGAGATCCCGCTGTTTAGTACGGTCAAGATCAGCTCTCTTCCGGCTGCCGCCGTCACGACCAATTTTGTCGATGGAATCACTGCGACGATTACGGTGGATACGAATGCGCATACCGCCGTTCTAACCATCGAAGCCAGCGGTTTTTCCGGCTGGGTTAGCGACTACGATTTGACCGGCGATGATGCACTCCCGGGAGCGGATGTGGAACCCGACGGGCTCAATAACCTGATGGAATACGCGCTTGGCGGAAACCCGACCAACGACGATGCTGCCGCGGTTTCGCCGAAAACCTATACGGCTGAGGTTGGGGGAACGGACTATTTCTATCATGTCTCCGATCAGCGCGACGATAGCTCCCTGACCTTCACTTTGGGAACCAAGGCCTCCCTGATCGTATCGCCGACCTGGGACACAAACGATGTCTCCCTCGTGGGAGAGTCGATGGTCTCTGAAAATTATAAAACAGTGACCAACCGCACTGAGGCGACCCCGGATGCGAAGTTCCTCCAACTGGAAGTTCAGCAGAACTAGCCACATTGAACGAATAATCTATAAGGCATGCCCGTGATGCACGGGCATGTCTGACCTAAGAAAAGGAGAATAAAATGAAGAAAATGAATACCTGTTTGATTGCATGCGCAGTTGTTGCTGTTGCATCGATCAATTCATACGCAGCAGTCGTCGTTTCCGGCCCCGGAGACAGCATTAGCTTAGTTGGAACGGCAGTTGACACGGCTGTAAATGGATATCTCGCATCGGCTGATTCAGTCCCAAGATCGTTCACCATGACAGGGGGCACGGTTGACGTCACAAGTACATTCGACGGATCAGCCGGCCGTGGCGTTTACACAGACAGCACCGCCGGTGGCGCTGTGGTCAACATCTCTGGTGGAACAATGACCGTCAGCGAATCTGGCGATAAAGACGCAGCTCTAATTCGTATGAATGACCATGAAGACAGCCTTACTATTTCTGGCGGAACCTTTAACTTAACAGAATCGGGTCTCGGCGGCGCTTATGGCATACGAGTGATCAGAGATGTGCCTGTCAACATTTCGGGCGGAACCTTCAATTTCTCGCAAGATGATTCGAGCGTGGGCGGAATCTTCGTAGGAGGGGGTGCCGCGGAGACGACAATTAATCTGTCTGGTGGACTATTCAACAACCTGGATCAGTTTGATACCCACATCTCATTATCGGATCTTGCCGTCATGAACTTCTCCGTATTGTCTCTTACGGATACTGGATTGACCGTCGATGGTGGCACTGGTTTAATTACGGAAAAGACTGGAACAATTGCCGGAACTCTGGCTGATGGAAATGCTTTTTCCTTCGTTTTTGAGAATCTTGAAAGTAGTTCGATGACGGTGACGGTGATTCCAGAGCCCGCCACGCTGGGACTGATTGTTGCGTCCGGTGTTTCAGTGCTGTTTATTCGCCGCCGTTTGATGCTGTAGCAGAAAGCTTAGCACTATTTGTTGCCCCCGGAGTTTTTCCGGGGGCTATTTTATATAGCCTTCATGAAAAACCACTGATGCCAGTGCATGAGAACGATCAGATGATCAACATAAAGTCTCTCCTCCTATCCAGCCTGATGGCTTCCGCTTTTGTCTTCGCTGAAGATGGTCGTCCTGAGAAGCCGAATGTTTTGCTGCTGCTCGCGGACGATCTCGGCTGGCAGGATGTAAAGTGTTACGACATTGATGAGCCCTCCCCGATGGAGACGCCTAACATTGATGCGCTGGCGAAGAAGGGGGTCATGTTCTGGCAGGCCTATTCGCCGGCCCCGACCTGTGCCCCGAGCCGTAGTGCGATCTTGGGCGGGGCGCATCCGGCTCGTTCACAGCTCACGCATGTGGTCGGAGGTATGCCCCCCGCGCCGCTTCATAAAACAGGGCATCGCATGATGCCGCCTTGGTATAGCGGGCGCTTTCCGGCTGGAGTTGTTGCGCTCCCTGAGACGCTTAGAAACAGCGGCTATACGACGGGACATAGCGGGAAATGGCACTTGGCCATGAAGCACAATTCCTTTCCTCAACCGGAGGATATTGGTTTTGATTGGTCGCGTAGTGACCATGGAACAACGAGAATAATGAAGCCCCATCGTTTGACCGGGTTTGCAACGGACGACCCGAACGATCCGTATCGTCTCGATGAAAACGGGTTCGCCACCCATCAGCTCAGCATCGATGCGCTCACATTTGTGGAAGAAAACAAAGACAAGCCGTTTTTTCTCTTCTATGCCACGAAGCTCGTGCACGCTCCGATTCATACGCGCAGCGAGCGGCTGCTGAAGAAATATGTCGACAAGCTGGGCGTGGAACTCCCGGACAACCCGCAGGAGTGGAACGGCGAGGGCCAGACCAATCCCTTCTACTGCGCCATGGTGGAAGAGCTCGACTACTACGTTGGTCAAATGTTCGATTATCTGGAAACGACTGAGGACCCGCGCTGGCGGGGGCATATGCTCATCGAAAATACCTATATCATTTTCTCCTCCGACAATGGCGGCATGGAATCGATGCCCGGCGAAACTATCACGGATAACTATCCGTTGGATCGTGGCAAAATTTCCGCCATGGAGGGCGGTGTTCGTGTGCCGCTGATTATCACCGGTCCCGGGATTGACGCCGGTGTGGAGTCGGATGTGATGATCAACGGGCTCGATTTCTATCCCACCATTCTTTCGTGGACGGGAACTCCGGTTCCCGAAGGGAAAAAGTTCGACGGGTGTGATATTTCCAGGCTCCTGAAAAACAACCCCGCCGATCCCGCGCTGGTGAAAGGGGATGATGGATCTGTGCGCGACACCATGACGTGGCATTTCCCGAATGCCCTGGCGCTGGAGAGCACGATCCGAATCGGTGACTACAAGCTGGTGCGTAACTACGATCACGTTAGCAATGCACGTGTGCCCGAGTTAGAGCTCTATCGACTGTATGAAACCAAAAGTGGCAAACAGGTGCGCTGCGACATCGAGGAGTCTAAAAACCTCGCCGCCTCCATGCCGGAAAAGGCGCAGGCCATGAACGCTGCGCTGAGCGAACGACTGACCGAAATGAACGCCAGCTATCCATACTACAACCCGCATTTCAAATCATCGCTTCCGAATAAGGAAAAGGTGCCAACGGTTCTTTCTTCCTCGAAAAATGGCCAGGATGTTGAGTTTTCCTATCAGGAGAATGGAGCCAACGTGGTTCGGGCTCAGTTGATCTATACTTTGAACGGTGGAGAAAACGCATTCGACGAGGAGTGGTTCCGTACGCCGGCAACCCTGTTGCCCGGCAACAGGATTTCGGCCACCTTGCCCGAAGGCACCACCCATTATGTGATCAACCTGATCGACGAAAACAATTTCCTGGTGAGCTATCCCGATGTGGACAAAGCAACTCGCACAAAGAATGCGTCGCCGACAGCGTTGTCTGTTTCAGAATGAGGAGAGAGATATGAACAAGTTTACTTCAAAATTATGTCGGGGATTGGTTGTTGCGATTTTAAGTTGCCTGATTACTTCGGTAGACGCCGGCTTGACCGGGGTGTTGGACCTTAGCGGTCGGGATGTTGTCGGTTTGGGTTTGGGCGGTGGCGAGTCGAACGGTGATTTTGCCTCGCCCAAAACATTCAACGCGACCAGCGACTTGAGCTTGAATGATGTGGCCTGGTCAGATGGTGGCTACAGCGGCGTGGTGGATATCAGTTTTGTTGCGACGGCCTCGGACGCAGCGGGTGGCGATACCATCCGCCGGGGAGGCAAGGGTGCCTTCGGAATTAACGACGGCGGGAGTGAGGGCCCTGCGGGGCGGGCAGTGCTCAACCCGGACGATGGTACGATCACCCTGTCCAACATTCAGTTCACCTACGTCTCCGGCGACGCCATTTCGAATATTGA
Source organism: Pontiellaceae bacterium B12227 (assembly GCA_029432775.1). Classification (GTDB taxonomy): domain Bacteria; phylum Verrucomicrobiota; class Kiritimatiellia; order Kiritimatiellales; family Pontiellaceae; genus Pontiella. Next base: position 26,365 of record JAROAZ010000038.1, read on the forward strand.
ATCCATCCAGTTTGCCGCTGTTTACATCGGCAACTGGGTGGCCGGCGAGACGGGCACGCTCAACGGGCAAGCGTTTGCCACCGGGGACAGTGGTGGAGATACAACCGCTACCGGCCGGAATGTGTTGAGCTCAGCTGCGGATTCCGTCGTCGTCGATTCGACTTCCGGGGCGTTCTCGATCAACGGGGTGGACCTCAGCGTGTCGACCGCCTCCGATCCTGTGGGGATCATCACCTGGGGAGCAGCCACCGATGTTTCGGCGATTTCGGAAGTCGTGACCAGCGGGACGCTGGTTGAGGCCATAAATGGCGCTTCCGGCACATCTGTGCTTACCGTAAACACGGTTGATTTTTCCGGGAGTGGTGGAGCCCTCCTAAGTGGAGCGACTGCCGCATCCAGTCAGTTGGATTCCGGCGGCGACACGGGAGATGCTTCTTACAATACATTGCTCGATAATGTTGATTATGGCGGCGGAGGTGATTACGGCACGATTTCAATTGGGAATGGATCGCTCACCAGTGGAGATGATTACCTGATTCAGATCTGGTACTGTGACGATGTGCGCCCGGTGGGTGGTCGCGTGATGCGATTGGGTGACGGTAATGGAAATACGGTTGATCTGGATGCTAAAGGCGGAGGACAGGGGCAGTATGCGATCGGCACCTTTACGGCTGACGGGACCAGCCAGACGTTGTCATTCGATGCCATTGGAATGGGTAATGCCCACATTACGGCCTACCAGATCCGTGAGGCGGGACCTGCGGCCGAGCCGGATGTGCCGACCGGTTTGACGGCGACGAACGGGTTGACCGATGAAATTATACTGGACTGGGATGATAATAATCAGTCCGGCTTCTCATACTTTGTTGTAAAACGCTCAGAGACTTCCGGCGGGTCGTATACGCCGATTCCCGGTGCAGAGCCGACAGTAAGCGAATATACGGATACCGGGCTGACCACAGGCACAAACTATTATTATGTGGTAAGCGCGGTGAACGCCGACGATGTGGAATCTACGAATTCAGTGGAAGCCTCTGCGACGGCCCAGGTGTTTGTGCCTGATGCGCCGACCGTACCCGCCGGGTTTGATGTGCGGGCGGGTAACACGCGCGCCTATCTGAGCTGGGACGAGAACACACAGGTTGGTTTCAAGGAGTTCCGGGTGAAACGGTCGACCGTTTCGGGCGAGCAGTATGACATAATCGCCACGATCAGTGCCGGCGCCGATACCACGTATAATGATTCGGGGCTGACCAATGGAACAACCTATTACTATGTGGTTACTGCCGTGAATGCCGACGATCTCGAGTCGGCTCCCTGCGCTGAGCAATCGGCCACACCGGCAGCGGGTGCGGAAGCGCCCAACTTCCTGTTCATTATTGCCGACGACATGGACACCTATGCCGTGAATGCCTACCGCGAGTTGGAGCCGTGCGAGACGGATGCTGCGGGCAATCCGTATGGCATTGACACACCAAACATCGACCGACTGGCTGACGAGGGGATGCTGTTTCATCAGGCCCGTCTGATGGGGGCGAACAAAGCCGCGGTCTGCACGCCATCGCGCGCCTGCATCATGACCGGTCGCAGCACCTGGGAACGGGAAGTGGGGATGACGGCGGCTACGACGTTCCCCGGCATCTTTAATCGCGGTGTGCGCACCGGCGTAGCCGACCTTCCGTATGCGACCTACCGAACCTGTAAAGAAGGCAACTCCTATCCGTTGGCCAATGCCGAGTTCACGGTGGTGAACGATGCCACAAAACGTGGCAACACGGATGGCAATGGGTCCGAATGGCACGGTGACCGGGGCGTTGACTATCTCGAAGACTGGGCGAATAACCACCAGACCAATGGAAAACCGTTTTTCATGTATCTCGGGTTCTCGCACCCGCACGACGAGCGTAACGCCCGCGAAACCCCGAACCTGACCGGACGCTACAACTGTGTCAACACGATCGATCCGGGCAGCATTGTGCTCGATGCCGATTCTCCGCCGCTGCCTTATAATCACCTCCCCATAACCGAAGCCAACGGCATCCCTGCAAACTTTCCCTTCCATCCCTTCGACAACGGGCATTTGGGTGTGCGGGACGAAGAGAGCGCACCTGGCATCTTGAAGTATCGTACGGAAGCGGTGGTTCGAAATGAAATCGGTCGAAACTTTGCCTGTGTGGACTGGATCGACCAGCAGATTGGTCGCGTACTGGAACGGCTGGAAGATCCCAATGGCGATGGCGACATGTCCGACAGCGTGGCTGACAATACCTATATTGTCTTCACAGCAGATCACGGGATTGCGATCGGACGTCACGGACTGCAGGGCAAGCAAAACCTGTATGAACACACGTGGCGGGTGCCGTATATCGTCAAAGGGCCGGGCATCGAAGCCGGAACCGCGACGGACGCCCTGATCTATCTCCACGAAACCTTCCCGACCTTCTGCGACCTCGCCGGCCTCGACATCCCGGCCACGATCGACAGCAATGACGGCCAGAGCTTCCGCGCAGTGCTTGAAGGCACCGCCAGCACGCATCATGATGTGATCTATGGGCTCTATGCCGGCGGGGACAAACCCGGAATCCGAGCCGTGACTGATGGCCGTTTCAAGCTGATGAAATATGATGTCGATGGCAATGGCACCCAGGTTGCCCAGCTGTTCGACCTAGAGCAGAACCCGTTTGAGCTGCTGCCCGAACACGGGGTTAGTAATCTGGCGTTGGAGCCTGCGTATGCGCTGATCCGCCAGCAGCTGGAAGAAAAGCTGATGGAAAAACGCATTGAGTTTGCCGACCCGTACAGCTACCTCGGAGATCGCACGTTGTTCCGGTTTGAGGGCGACCTGTCAGACCGCTTGCCCTTCGGCCATGATGGAACCGCCAGCAATGGCGTGTCTTATTCGACGGAGGTTCCAGACGCCGTGGAGTATGTGGTCGGGGAAACGAATACAACCTCGCTGGATCTGGAACAGGATCTTCAACAATATGTGGAAGTCTCCAGCGGGACCGGGCTTAACTTTGGAAATAATCCCTTCACGATTGAGGCGTGGGTAAAATTGGAAACCCTGCCGGCGACGGATGACCTCGCCAGTGCCATGCCGCTGGTTCAGAAAAAGGTGATCGGAGAGAATGATTCCGAGTTGGATTATCTGTTTTTGGCAGCGGCAGGAAACTATGGCGACTCCGGAACCTATTCAAACATGGCGCTCCACTTGGGATCGTCCCTGATTATTTCCACGCTCGCGATTCCCGATACCGGATGGCATTACATAAGCGTATCGCTGGATCCGAATTCAGATACAGTTCGCTTCCAGTTGGATGATCAGACGGATACGCAATCCACAACGGCGTTTGGTACCGCGAATGACGGCCCGTTGATTATCGGCGCGCATTATACCAGCGCTGGAGCGATCGACAGCTCCTTTGATGGGCTGATTGATGAACTCAGCATAACGGATGGCTTCCTTGCTGAGGCCGAGCGTCAACCGTTGCAGGGTTATCCAGAGCCGTTGCCTGCACAACTCTACGCGCCAACCATTACACCGGAGGGCGTCAGCCTGAGTTTTGATTCTAGTTCCTCATTCCTTTATGATGTTGAATCAAAACAGAGACTGACGGATCCGGAGTGGCTACTGGAGCAACGCTTTGTCTGGGATTCGGGCGATACCATCTCGGTGGATTTGGGCGGCACGACGTCCACGAGCGCGTTTTATCGGGTGAAGACGAATGGGCCGTACAACAATTGATCGATTAAGGCCTGGTGGTTACGGTAGATCTGGAGAAAACGATGAAGAAAATAGCCTATGGTTTTACGGTGGCTATGCTGGCGGCGTGTGTTGTGCAGGCAGGAAGCGTAACCTACTCGCTCGGTGAAGTTCAGACGGTTGATATCAATGGAGTATTTCCAGCAACAGCTGATAATAGCGTCGATAAGTTTGATGTATCAGGAGTCGCGAATAATGTTATCGCCCCTTTTGACACCACGGCCTATCTCCGAGGTGCTTCTGCATCTAAACCCGGACGGACGGCGAAGCTCTACCTGCAGTTCGACCTCACGGGCTTGACAGCTCAGACGATTAGCGGCGCGACCCTCGCGTTTGATGCCTACTCGCTGAATGACACGGTGGATCTAACACTGAGTGTTCATCAGTTGACGAGTGATTGGGACCCGTCGGGAATGCCCGATCCTACATGGGATCCAGCAGTCATCACCACCATCGCCACGGGGCAATCGATCATCAGCGGCACGGGAACGGATCAGTATGATGGAGGTGGAACGGGCGATCCTATTTACCGCAATACCACCTCCTACTCGCTGGATGTCTCCACCATCGTCGAAAACTGGCAGAGTGGAGACAGCAACAACGGGTTCATGATCGAGTTCAACGATATGGCCTCCAACAACGGAATCGGATTGGATACAAACAGCGTGCAGCTAAGCGTGACCGAGGCTCTGCCGGTGGACACGACTCGTCCGAATGTGATTCTGATCATGGCCGACGACATGGGCTATGGCGATCCGTCGTATATCAATGCATCGGTTCTCCAGGCGGATGGCGTGGCGCATCCCGATCAGGGCTGGATTCAAACGCCTAATATGGATGCCATGGCAACGGCCGGTTTGCGCTTCGATCGCTTCTACTCCGCTTCCGCGGTGTGCTCTCCGACCCGGGCGAGCTGCCTGACGGGCCGCAATCCGTTCCGCGTGGGTGTACCCTTTGCCAACGATGGCTATCTGGGTGCCGATGAAACGCCGCTCTCCGAACTACTCTCCGCACAGGGTTACGCGACGGGGCACTTCGGCAAATGGCATCTCGGAACCATGACGACCTTACGAACAGACTCCAACCGGGGTTCGGCTGGAAATACGGTGGAGTACCATCCGCCCTGGCAGTTCAATTATGATGTTTGTTTTGCGACGGAGTCCAAGGTTCCGACCTATCATCCGTATCGCAAGACGGTCAATGGCTCCGCACTGCCGACGGCCTACACCATGAATCCAACGCTTGGCTATACCATTACCGATGCCAATTTCTACGGCACGCACTACTGGACGATGCCGACCAACCCCGCAACCGCCGCCGAAGGCGTGGTGGTCCCGCTGGATGTCGTGAATAACGCGACCGACGGGGATGATTCCAAGCTGATCACCGACCAGGCGATCGCGTTTATCAAGGAGTCGGTCAGTAATGAGACCCCCTTCTTCGTGGTGCTCTGGTATCACACCCCTCACAGACCGATGGTGGACCCGTTAGAAATCGCGGATACCGATTCGGCCATTGCATTGAAGGGTGGCATCGAAGATATGGATACAGCCATCGGGAACCTGCGCACGGAACTTGGAGCGCTGGGTGTGCGAACGAATACCATGCTGTGGCTCACCAGTGATAACGGCCCCGCATCATCACTTGATTCAACAACGGACGAAGTTCAAAACCCGATTCCCGAACGAACGATCCGGAGCGGCGGACTGTTGGATCGCAAGGCCAGCTTCTACGAGGGCGGTATCCGGGTGCCCGGTATCCTCGAATGGCCTGCGGTGATTCCCTCCGGAACCAATACGAGTTTCCTTTCTTCGACCAGCGATTATTATCCCACCATTCTCGACTACCTGGGGCTGAGCGTTCCTGACCAGAAAGCGCTGGACGGCATTTCCCTGCGCCCGGTGATTGAGGGAACTCTCGCGGAACGTCCATCACCGATCGGTTTTCTGCTTGGAGGTAATAGCCCGGAGGAGGCTTGGATATCGCAGGATTATAAGCTGGTTGAGGTCTCTGGTGGTGAATGGGCACTGTATGATATGACGTTGCCCGATCATCAGCTCGAAGCCACTGCGCTGGCCACGGAAAGCAATGTCTCCGGCAAACCGCAGGCGATCCAGGATATCTACAATACGATGATGGCGGACTACACGGCGTGGAAAGCCACGGTGGATGCCGATACGGCCTACACCAATGCGACCACTCCTGCTGTTACGTTGAGTGCGGTCAGCGAGACCGAGGTGCCATTTAGCGTAACCATCAGCTTCGATAAAGCGGTCGAGGGCTTGAACTCGGATGATTTGATTGTCGCTGGCGGAACCGCGGGAGCCGTGAGCGGAAGCGGAACCAGCTATACGGTTCAGATTACACCCACCTATATTGGCGACATCTCGGTTCGCCTTCCACAAGGAGCGGCTTTTGCTGCGGATGGCACGCCAAGCCTTCCGTCTAACGAACTGCTGGTTGATGTGCTGAATGCCGTTGAACTTGAAACGATTGAATCGACGGTATCCTTTGATGGGGGAAGTCACACAACGGTTGATTCAGAAGACTTTTCGCCCGCGATCGGAAGCAATAATCTCGATAAGTTTGATGGCGTCGGTGAGCCGTTTGCCACGACGCTTTATGTCCGGGGTTCACCGCAAGCAGCCCGTCAGGTTCGCGCATTCCTGGAATTCGACCTGAGCGCATTGGACGCTTCGTCTGTGGACGCTGCAACCCTGCATCTGAATGGCTATTCGCTGAACGACTTTGTTCCCGTTTCGTTAGAAGCCATTGCCGCGGCGGAGGAGTGGTCTACTACACCCTCTTATACACTTGGAACGCTGGGAACCGCAGCGGATGGCGGAAGTATCATCACCGGATTGGATACCAATTTAGTGCGTGACTATACCTTCGATGTAACGGAAATGGTTGCCGCCTGGACGGATGGATCGTGGACCAACTACGGGATGATGTTGCAGGTTTCGACGGACACCGAAAATAACGGAGTCGGGTTCCAGCTGACGGGGAACGATGCTCCGTGGCTATCGGTAAATCAGATCCCGCTCAAGGTGCTTCAATATCAAATCAGTTCTCCGTCGAGTACGACCAATGCCCAGTTTAACCTGATTGCCCAGGGCGCAACGGGATCAACGATTTATCTGCACAAGTCGGAAAATTTATTGAGTAATGATTGGGCCGTTATCGATTCAGCCTCCTCGACCGAGGGTGTTCTTTATTTTTCAGAACCCATCTCGAATTCGACCTCTGGATTCTACAGGGTTTCGACGGAGAGCATGCCGTAGAGCAGGTGACCGCAAGGCCGATCGAATATTGAAGGAATGAATAGAAAAAAGGTAATATGAATATGAAACTACTCAAAACGTTAATGCTGACTCCGATGGTTTGCCTTTGTGCAGTTGCGCTTACTCCCTTGTCTGCTTTGGCGGAGCCACGACCGAACATCGTCATCTTTTACGTAGATGATCTCGGGTGGCAGGGGACCCAGTTGAATGATGTGGATGCACCGTGTCCCTACGAAACACCGAATGTGCTGAAGCTGGCAGAGCAGGGGATGAATTTTACCCAGGGGTATTCCGCCGCGCCGACGTGTGCGCCTTCTCGGGCCGGAATCATTACGGGCCAACATCCGGGGAAACTTCGGTATACGCATGTCTTATTTGATCGGATTATCAAAGGCAGAGCGACGGAGGAATTCGTTGATCCCTATCTCGGTGCCCACCTTCAGATGGATGCGCTCACCCTAGCAACGGCATTGCAGGATAATGGATATCATACCGGCCATGTAGGCAAATGGCACCTTGGATTGAGTTCATCGCTGTTCGGTTTTGAGTTTAGCCATGAGGACCGCGGGGTGCATCGGAAGGCGCCGGATCGAACGAAGGACTTTTCGACCGCTGATGATCCGAAATATCCGTTGAGTAAGGAAAAATATCCGCCATTCAGTACCAAAAAGCCGGATGGCATTTCGTATCCCTACGATGGAGTCACCGAGTCCGCGCTGAAATTTATGGAAGAGAGTCAGGACAAGCCGTTCTTCCTCTACCTGGCCCACTGGATGGTCCACTGGCCGGCGATGACCCGCAATGGAGAACTGCTCGAATACTATTGCGACAAGCTGGGGCAGCCGTTCCCGCCTAAAGCGGGAGAAATGTCCACTCCGGGGCAGAATAACCCGTATTTTGCATCTATGGTGACCACGGTCGACTGGAGCCTGGGTCGGATTGTGGACTATCTTGAAAAGACGGATGATCCGCGTAATCCGGGCAAGAAGCTTATCGAAACGACCTATCTGATCTTTACGTCCGACAATGGAGGCTGCACGAACCATGGGAAGGAGGTTCTTTCCGACAACTCTCCCCTGAAATACGGAAAATCGAATGGAGAAGAGGGCGGTATTCGTGTCCCGATGGTAATTCGAGGTCCCGGGATTCCGAAGGGCTCACAGTTTGATGGGTTAGTCAACCAACTCGATTATTTTCCGACGATTCTGAACCTGACTGATTCCTCGATTGCACCGGAAGCACAGAGTGAATTGAGCGGTCTGGACATCACTCCGGTGCTGCTGGATGGCGCCCGGCAGATTGTGGATGCGCAAGGCGTGAAGCGGGAAAACCTGTTCTGGCATTTCCCGCACGGTCAGGATTCGATGAAATCCGTCCTTCGCGAAGGGGACTTTAAGCTCCTCAAGAACTATCTGACACGCGACTACAGTCTGTATCGTCTCTACAAAAACGGGCAGCGGGACGATCTCGAGGAAATGAAGGATCTGGCGTTAGACCCTGAATATGCTCCGGTTGTCAAAAAGCTTTCAGAAAAGCTGGAGCGTCATCTCGCAGAAAATCAGGTGGAGGGTCCGTATCTTAACCCGGCCTATAAAGGTAAAACTAAACCGGCGGCGGAGATCCAATCGGTGACGTTCGATCCCGCCAGCCGCCAGGCCGGCGTACAACTGGCAACATCGGGCCCGGCGATCGAGACCGCCTATGTGATTTATCGCGACAAGCCGGGGGCGGAGAAAAAGAAATCCAAGCACGGTAAGGGGACAGATGTGCGTCTGGGCATGAAGATGCCGGCTACCATTGCCTCCTCAGGAAACATGGTCAGCGCCCGGATTCCGAAAAAAATCGAGGCCTATTGCTTCCTGCTAATCGATGAAAACAATTACCAGACCTTCAGCAAAATCCAACTCGCCAAGTAGTTGTGCGGATGATCGAAACCTGTGTGGATCACATATGATTTCCTGATAAACAGGGTGTGTCATCTGAGATCGAACCACGGCGTAAAAAAGAGGGATTTAGGATGAAAAAGATATGCTGTTTATTGGGCCTCGTTGCATTGGCGGCAGGGAGCGCGAAGGCGGGGGTTTATACGTGGACGGGCGGGGCTGCCTCTGGTGGAGCTAACAGGATCGGAGACTGGAATAATGGCGGGAACTGGGCTGAAGGTACCGAAGGTGCGGCTCCAGGGTTTGATCATACGTCTGACATTAAGATATCAGGTGCTGTAAATCTGGATCAGTATAGCCGGGTTAACACGGTTATTAAATCACTGGAGTTTACGAGCTCAAATACGGGGGCAACCGCCATTGGGCTTGTCGCTGCAAATGGCACAGCCGATCGTGATCTAACTTTCTCTGCCGATGCCGGGAATTCCACGCTGACGGTCGATGCTGCATCTGGCGGGGATAAGACCATCGGGGCCAATCTGGCTGGTGTCGCAAGTCCCGGTGAAATCGTACTGTTGAGTAATCTGGACATCGTTCATAACGGTGCGGGGAATTTAGCTCTTGCCTGCGAAATACGGGGAGCCGGGGACGTCAGCCTGGTGGGCTCTGGCCTGACGGTTTTTTCCGGCATAAATACCTATACGGGTAACACCATGGTAGATGGCGCATTGGTGTTGTCCGATGGCGCGCAGTTGGCTTTCTCTATCGGCACGAACGGCGTCAATAACGCGCTGTCAGGTTCGGGGACCGTTTCTCTGGATGGAGACTTCCTTCTGGACCTAAGGGTCGCCGGAGTCACGCCCGGCGATTCCTGGCAGCTTGTGGATGTGAACTCCCTCACAGCAACCTTCGGCAGCACCTTCAGCCTGGTGAGCACAGCCGGCTCTTTCTCGGAGACCAATGGAGTCTGGAGCATCAGCGAGTATGGCGCTGTCTACGAGTTTGCTGAGAACACGGGGATGCTGACCGTCGTCAGTGCCCAGCCAGAAGCGGACTGGATGTCTGGTAAATGGGGTATCGGTTGGCGATTCAGAGCGGATGAGAAAGATGAAATTGCAAATTGGGATGTCGATACCTTGGTGTCTCAGGTAAAGAGTATTTTCGGCGTTGACTATGTCGTTTTTAATTTATCCGATGGAGCCCATGGAGATGCGTTTGTCGCCCCTCATTCGGTGCTGACCGCCATTACGCCATCCGCTACACCAAACGATGATCGTGATCTGTTCATGGAAATGGCGACCGCGTTTCAGGCTGAGGGCATCAAGGTGATTGCCTATATCGCAGCCCAGGGACCCGCCATGCTTAAACATGGTGCGGAATCCGCCTTTGATTCGATCGAAATCAGCTCGAATGTATTTACCTCCGTGGCCATGGATAACTGGAGCAACTATGTCTATAGCGTCTATAATATTGCGGACTTTGCGGATGAGCGCGAGATGTATAAAAGAGCCTTCGGGGAAGTGATTCTTGACGAATATGCCGCGCGCTATGGCAGCTTGATTGACGGTTGGTGGTTCGATAATGGAGACGAGAATTATGATGCTGAACTGGTGTATGCTATTGCGAAACAGCATAATCCCCATGTCGCGGTTGGCACGAGTTCAACGCTTTCGCAGAATACCGATTTCCTTAACGGCCATCCTGTGCCTCTGAAACAATATCCTGCCAATGATCTGATCAATTTACCCATGCTCACCGCCATTGAAGCGACACCCGGTGGCTACCTGTATATAGGGACTAAGTCGAACCTCGGGCATATGTTTATGGCTCTGGGGGAATTATGGAATATCGGAGACATAGTCTGGCCATTGGATCAAGCGGCAGACTGGATGACACGCTGCCTGAATGCGGGTGGAGCATGGACCTGGAATGTGGATCTCGATGATGACAACTCGATGATCAGAGCGGATATGGCGACCTATTTTACTGACCTCAATGTCGAAATAGCCGCAATGGTCGCATCCAACACCGCCGCCCCGGCCTTTTCGCAGGATACCTATGACGGGGGAAGTGCGCAGCTGGGTGCAGCCTATACAGGGAGTGTTGCGGGAGCGGCCACGGATGCCGACGGGGATACGGTGACTTACGCGATAGCCCCCGGCGGGCCGGATTGGTTGGTGGTTTCCACCAATGGGTCGCTTTCGGGTACTCCGTATAACACGTGGGATTTGGGGATAAACAGATTTACGCTTATCGCGGCAGATGGCAAAGGGCGTATCGATTTGGCGGAGTTGGAAATTTATGTAACGGATGAATCCGGTAGTGGAATACCCCATTTCCAACTGTCGTTTAATAATCTGCGAGGTCTAATCGGATCCATGCCCACCATCAATGGCGCGAATATCACCGATCCCAATGTCAGCATCACGAAGGCGACCAATGGGAACGATGTGGTATATTCTCTGAGTATCATCAATCAGGATTTGGATGGGGGCGGAACCTTGACTGACTCATTGAGCTGGGATATCCGGGTTAAAGCCTTTGCAGGCGGCTCCTTTTTTCTGAATGGTAACGATTCATCGGTTACGCTGGGCTCAAATGTGCTTGTAGGCACGATTAACAAGGAATTTGGTGTCTCGGGTTCCGACAACAGGTATATGGGTCCGGGAGAATCCGTTCAGTTCAGCGTTGAAAATTTGGTTCTGACGGCGGACGCCGGTTTTTCGGCGCACTTCGATGGCTTTGGCGGACTCTGGGGGACGGCTGGTTCCTATATTTATGGCGAGGGTGCAAGCGGTTTGGAATCGCAAATAACGACTAACAGTGGCGACCTTGCTTTTGCAGCAAATACCATTTTGGCGGTCACTGCGGCCGCGGATAGCGAGCGGGTTCATTCCCTCGACGGATCGTTTACGGTGTCGGCGGCCGTGCCGGCAGTCACCAATGTGTCTTTCTCTGTCATTCACGACGGAGGGGTGGACTATCCAGGCATGATCTATACGCGGGTGATCACCCCGGAGCCCTATCTCATAGAAACCTCGACTAATCTCACCACATCTTCCTGGGTGCTGCGCCATGAGGGGCCAGCAGAATCGGACATTACGATTGTTACCGGACCGGTTGATAATTCCGATGGAACGGAAACCCTTTCCTTTCGGCTTAATCAAGGTCTGGATGCAAACTCAAACTTGTTCATCAGGGTCCAGGGAACAGAGTAATCCGTCCGCATCTGTAACATCTATTGAATGCGTAGTTTTTTGAATGATATGCAACAGGAGGGACGACTCCGGGTCGTTCCTTTGTGGCATTTTATGTGTGATGTCCTCTCGGTTGCAATGAAGTCTTTTGGGTGAGCGGCATCCCCTAAACACGCGATACCCAAGTTGTATTTTTCCGATATGTTTTTTTGATGGCTCAGGGCCTCAAGATCGATATCAGAAGGGTACAGATGAAGAATTTAACGAATAAACTAGTGGTATTTGCAGGGTCGATCCTGCTGGCGGGCATGGTTTCCGTGGCGGAAATTGAGCCAACGTGGGATTCGCTGGCGGAGCACTATCAGGTGCCGGACTGGTTTGTGGATGGCAAGCTGGGCGTCTGGTTTCACTGGGGTATCCCGTCTTCGATTAAGGATGGGCGTCCGCATGATGGCTCGCACTATGGCGCGTGGATGTATGGAACCGAGGGGCAGTTAAGTGCAGCGAAACACCCGGAAGCGGTTCAGAAACTGACCGATTGGCATGATACCACTTATGGGCCTCATGCTGAGTTTGGCTATGAAGATCTAATTCCGAACTTCACGGCTGAAAACTGGGATCCGGATGCGTTGGTGAAAGAAGTTAAGGATGTCGGCGCGCGCTTTATTATGCCGGTGGCGTGTCACCACGATAATTTCGACATGTATGATTCTTCCCATCCCTGGAACTCGGTCGATATGGGGCCGAAGCGCGACACGCTGAAGGAGTGGAAAGCCGCCGCGCAGAAGCATGGGCTGAAGTTTGGAGTTTCAACGCATCTGTATTGGTCGCCGCGATTCTTTAACAGCGCCCGGAAATATCAGGAAGAGGGCACGCTGGCGTGGAAGTTGTTTAACATGGATTACGACCCAGACGGCTATTCCAGTCAGGACAGCTGGAACGAACATTGGTACGCGCGCTGTTGGGAAATTATTGAGAAGTATGATCCCGATATGTTTAACAATGATTCGCCGTATCCTGATGAAACAAGAGGTAAAGGTCTGGGCATAAAGTTGTTTTCGGAGTTTGTGAAAAAGGATCAACAACAGAACGGCGGCAAGCAGGACTGCGTGCTCTCGTTTAAGAATTCGAAGGCGAATAAGAAGGCCTTTACCTACAATATGGAACGCGGCAGTGCTGCTCAGATTGAGCCGGAGCCCTGGATGTGGGCAACGGACCTGTCGGGCACGTGGTTCTATCGCGATGGAGCCATAAATCGCATGAGTATCCCGGTTATGGTTGGGAATGCGATCGACTCCGTCAGCAAGAACGGCGTGATCATGCTCAACATAGCGCTCAAGGGCGACGGGACCATTCCGGCCTATCAGATGGAATATCTCGATGCCTTCCGTAAATTGATGAAAGTGAACGGGGAGGGCATCTACGGTTCCAGACCCTGGAAAGTTTTCGGCGAGGGGCCGCTCATTATTAAAGACGGGCGCGGCAGCGAAAACCTGAAGCCGTGGAGTCAGCAGGACATCCGCTTTACCACGAAGGACGGTCACCTCTATGCCTTTGTCCTCGCAACCCCGACAGAAGACATCGTGATTAAAACTCTGGCCAAGGGCGGGGCTTTTGAGGGCGAAATAAAAAATATTTCAATGCTGGGCAGCCGAGAGGCGATCCAATGGGAACGCACCGCCGATGCCTTGGTCATTCAGCTGCCGAAGACGCTCCCGGAGTCAGGGGTGATTGGGTTTAAAATTGGAAAGCAGTAGGGGAACTATGATGAAGTTTATCCTGACCTTATGTTGTGCAGTCGCGGTGGTTGCCGGAGTGGCTGAAGCAAAACCTCTAACGGGCAGTCGGCCCAATATCATCCTGATGATGGCGGATGACCTGGGATGGGGCGATGTGCGGTGTTTTAATCCTGACTCGCCGATCAAGACGCCGCAGCTCGATGCGATGGCTGCGGCCGGTATGCAGTTTAATCGTTTTTATGCATCGTCGCCGGTTTGCAGCCCGACGCGTGGTTCGTGCCT
>JAROAZ010000039.1 GCA_029432775.1 Pontiellaceae bacterium B12227
GAGGGTGGTTGCGAGTTTCCGGAAGGGGGCTTTGTTATTTTTATAGCCGAGGGCGGCCATTAATTCCTCCCAAAGGACCTGTTCGGGTTCTTTGTGCTGCATGGCGAGGGTGAGGCGTTCGGCCTTGAGCCTTAACCGCTCTTCGCCGGCGGCTTCCAACCATTGGATCTTTTTGTCGGGGTCGATTCCAAGCAGGGGGAAATCGCCGGAGGGGATGGAGTAGGGGAAGGCGGCGGTATCGATGTTGTCGAATGAGAAGCGGGGATCGGCGGCGAGGGTTTCCTGGAGGGGAATCTGGATGAGGCCGGGAATTTCCAATCCCTGGAAGTAGACGACGTGGAAGCGGGTGTTGGAAAAGTTTGGATCGTCGGCGTGGCCGTGTTGTTTCCAGGCGGCCGGGTGGATATGGATTTCGAGGTCGCCGGTGATGCGGCGTTGTTCTTTGCCGATTAAGAGGGCGGCGTTGAGGAAGTCGGGGCCGGGTTCGAGGTTCCAGTCGCCGGGGTGTTCTATGAGGACGCTTTCACCCTCGGATGTTTTGAGTTCGGCCGGCCGGTTGCGGGGGTCGGCCCAGAGGCACTGGATGTGGCGTTCCTGCCAGGGGAACCGGCTGAAGGGGAGGGTGGATTCGTGAAGTGCGCTTTCTGAGCATCCGGATCGGTAGGTTGCGGAGCGGGGAAATCGGGTTTCCAACGGTTGGATGCTTAATTTCATTAATACAGAATAATGAAATCTTATTAGGCGTGCAAGGTTTCGGTTTTCTATTGATCGCCCGCTCAGGATGGATAGTATTCGCGGCCTTATGAATACATTACAGGCAGATCGAGTTGTGAAGGCCATTGTTGATGGCATTGAGTCGTATACGGAAATTGCAGAGCGCGGCGGTGTTGAGCCACAGGAGCTTCCGCAATTTTCGGAAACGCTGGACCGGGCGATTCAGCTGATGAGGGGATTTTATAAATACGGTCATGAAAATATGAAGCCGGCCGGTCTTCCGCCTCCCCGGAATGTTTATTTTGATAAGGATAAGGGGATTGAGGATCAGTGTCCTGAATATTATGCGTTTGAGGCGGTGCAGCGCAACGGGATGGATGTGGAGCGGTCGATCTGGACCTGTGGTCAGCTGGGACTTGATGCTGAAGCGGCGGAGACGGCCATCGATAATGTGGCGATTCCCTGGCGAGCTTCCAATGGTTGGAAAACCTATGCACAGCTGAGCGCCGATGGAAAATATGTGCTGATGGATAAACCTCCGGTGAAGCTGAAGCGGCATATTGACCGGATTCTTGCTGAACTTACTTAGGCATATGCCCATTTTTGATCGTGAGATTCGTTGGAACGGTATTGTTTCTAGCTGAATCCTGAGCATGTAGCTTGTTGAGATCATTCAAACTCTTTTTGAGTACATAATGTATTGATTCTGCTTCAGAGTCGAGTTTCAGGGGTTGATGTTAATCCCCTTTAAATTCCTCGTATTTTACCCTATTTGAGTGCGCGTAAAAATAGGGGCCAAATAGAATTGACCATGTATGCCTCCCGTTATAAACAGGGCGGCTCTCATACAGGCAGGGGTATGTCTGTTGATGTGTAAGTGCTTATGGTTGAGGTGCAAGAGAGATTTCTTTACGTAATTGATAAGAAGTTTTCAGATTGATTTGAAATGCCCGAATTATGTGGGTGGCAGGATACAAAGTCAACAGGGGTCAACCATTCTCCATTTTGAGAAGAATGTATAATGCGGGTTTTTGTATCGTAAATTAAGCAATGACTAAGTTTGTAGCTTTCAGAACTAAAAAATATCTATTACCGGTGTTCTGAAGTAAGCACATTTTAGCCTCAAAACTCTATAAGTACTGAGTATTCAAACGGTTCTCAGTTGTCACATCGACTATATACCTGATGTCTTTGGCATAGCGAATGCTACTAGCCAACGTACTTGTTCATGTTTCGGATCACGGTGATCGAATCCGAAGCGCCTCTTGGGGGAGAGGGACAAGCACGAACATCAATATAGGAAGAAGTCGATGCAGTTTAGAAAAATAAGTAAGGGAATTACCGTTATATGCGTTGCTCTATCAGCGTTTGTTAATCCGGTTCGGTCTATGGCCGTAGGTCCTCTTCCTCCGGGAGGTACACCGACTCCGGTTTTGACGGGAATTATTGTGGCAGGTCCTTCGAATGTGGAAGAGTTGACGACAGCTCAATATACATGCTCCGGAAAATATTCAGATTCAACGACTGCCCCCATCACTGCGCTTTGGGAAATTAATACGGATGATGCTTCGATTGACAGCAGTGGATTGTTGAGCGTTGGGAATATTTCATCGGATCAGAATGTAACTATTACCGCCTCTGTTGGCGGCTATTCAGAATCGTTGGATCTGGTGATCGAGTCTGTTGCTCCGGTTCTTACGGGGATTTCCATTGTCGGTCCTTCGACTGTGAATGAAGAGGCGACGGCTAAGTATGCCTGTAACGCAAGTTATTCAGATGGAACCACGTTATCTGTTGTTCCATTATGGACCGTTTTGTCCCCATCAGCTGATATTGATGCGTCGGGGAACTTAATTGCTGGAACTATCGACTCTGATGAGTTGATCCGCATTGATGCGAGTTTTAACGGAAAAACGAACAGCTTCAACGTAACTATTATTGATTCACCGGTAGTGTTGGAGTCGCTCACCATTTCCGGCAGCGTTTCAATGGATGAGAATACAAGCATTCAGTTGAGCTGCATCGGGCAATATTCAGATGGGACGTCTCCGTTGGTTGATCCTTCGTGGAGTGTTACTCCATCGTATGCTACGATTGATGCAAACGGGCTGCTTAGAGCGGGCGATGTGACTGCAGATGTGGGCGTTACGGTTTCTGCAAGCCTGGATGGTGTGGTAGGTAACCACAGCGTATTGATCAAATATCTTGCTCCGCTACTCGAGCGCATAGAAATTGCAGGTCCTTCATCGGTTCCGGAGCAGGATGCAGCCAGCTATACGTGCACCGCCTATTATGATGACGGTACTTCAAAGGCGATTGAGCCTGACTGGAGTGAAAACTCTTCTTATGCAGATGTAAATTCGGCAGGTACCCTCAGCACGTATGATGTTCAGGCTGATCAGTCACTGACGTTGACTGCTTCATATGAAGGGAAGTCGGATTCAGTTACTGTGGATATTCTTGAGGCCGCTCCGGTTCTTGTCTCAATATCCATCGAAGGAGAGACGGAAGTTGATGAGAATACCGTCTCGTCTTATTCCTGCAGGGCTTCCTATTCCGATGGCTCTTCCGCTGTGGTTGATCCCGTGTGGTCAGTTACTCATGATTGGGCGCTGATTGATGCAACCGGTAATTTGAGTGTTGGAGAAGTGAGCAAAGATGAATTGGTGCGTATTTGGGCATCATACGGAGAATTGGACGCTTCGGTTAGGATTACACTGAAAGATGTTTCTCTTCCGGTTCTACTCGAATCTCTCTCAATCAGTGGGGTTTCGGAGCTAATGGAGGGAGCGGCAGCTTCTCTGACCTGTCTGGCTTCTTACTCGGACGGCTCAGCTAAAACGGTTACGCCGGTGTGGAGCGTTGATTCAGCATTGGCAAGCATCAGTGCCGATGGCGTGTTTGAGGCTGGCAACGTTGAGTCTAATATCGTTGTAGAGGTGATGGCCTCCTTCGGTGACCTGGATGCACGACACACGATCTCCGTTGCAATGGTAAGTACGCAGATCATTTACCCGCTGAGCGGTTTTGAAGGCAAGACTGTCATGGCTGAGATTTTGGATTATGAATCCGGCGACTGGAGCAGCTACGGTCCCAGTGAAGGCCCTGAAGAGTTGATGCTGGAGGATCTGGGGACAAACAAGTGGTATTGGATCTCGATCTCGGAATCAAATACTACGAGCGGGGCGTGGGAAGAAATCCAGGCAAACTGGTTTCATATGTAGGAATTTAAACAAGGAGAATCATTAACATGAAAAAAACATTCGCATTAATCATTTGCGCGCTCTGTTTCGGAGCAATCGGCGGACAGGTAGGGCTTCCTACCGAACGTGTGGCAATCTCCAAGGTAGAAGGGAATCACCTGGTATGTATCTGGGATCAGACTGCAGGAAATTGGCTGCATGACTTTGAAAGCTACGATAATTCAGGCATCTACGAATTTCAGGTTCCCCAATGGGGGCAGTGGTACTGGATCGGTTTGTGGGATGAAGCCGCAGGTGAATATGTCTACAGTAAGTGGATAGGTCACTTCCTGACCGATTAGACTTATTTTCAGGGATTCTAAATATGAAAACGATTGAATTGTTAAGCGGTCTTGTCGCCGTAACCCTATTCTCCGGGTGTGCATCCATGGATGGTTTAAACGGTCCGAAAGGCCCCCGATTGACTGGGTCTGGGTATTCAAATGAATACGGTTCCTATGCGGAAGTTGGTGTTGAATTTTCATCCGTCGGCGACTTTGTGGCCATTGTTTCTCCGAATCGCTGGAGAAATCCCATTAAAACCGGCGGAAGTTTGTCGTGGGTGAATCCGGTTGCATGGTCTGACGATGCCGGGCGGACCGGACGCATCCTTGCCGGACAAGCCATTGTGGTTGGCGGGGTGGCCATTGCGGCTTCCGCGGGCGGCGGGGATTCCGGCGGGTCATCAGGTGGTCCTCCTCCCCCCGATGAACCCGATCCGGGCCCACCCCCTGGAGGATCTTTCTAGGTGCCTAGCCTTCGACGTATTTAAGAATTGCTTGCTTAATATTAAGAGAATGGTCTAAAGAACAGTCTGATTTAAGCAGGCTGTTTTCTTTTTTTTATATCAATGGAGTAAAAATGTACCGATTTATCCTTCTTATTGCCCTGGGTTCAGCTCTCCTTTTGGAGTCCGGTTGCACCACCACCGATCCTGCTGTGAAAAATACTATATTTCCAGAAAGTACAGCGATTGAGCCTCAACAACTCAGTAAGCTTGCTTCAGGTGATGCCATTGAGCTTTCCGTCGAGGTCGAGGGTACGATGGAGGTGGTATCCTACCGCGCCTCGCTGAGTCACGAAGGTGTTGCAACTCTCCCGTTGGTAGGCGAGGTCAAGCTGGGGGGGTGTACTATGGATAAAGCTCAGGATGTCATCGCTGAGACATATGGAGCCTACTACGTTCAGCCTCCGGTTATTATGCTCTCATTGGTGACCGAGGGTACGGATGCAGGAGCATTCGGTACAGTGATTGTGATGGGGAAGGTCGGGCGGCCGGGGCGCATTGCCCTGCGTAGTGCGCACGGTATGAATCTGACCGAGGCCATTCAGGAGGCTGGAGGTTTTGGCGCCAGTGCCAAAAGAGGCGAGATTCGTGTTACAAGAACGGATAAAGATGGTAAAAAACTTCAGGTTTTTGTCGACTACGATGATATTGGCCAGGGGGGCGATGCCGCTGCCGATATTAAATTGATTTCGGGGGACATTGTTTATGTTCCGGAACGGATTTGGTAGATGATGCATCTTTTTCGTGTTGTCTTGCTGTTGGTTATTCTGTTGCCTGCGGGGCTTTATGGTCAGGAGGCTGCCGGACCGGAAGGCATCCGTTGGAAGGGAGTGGAAATCCTTCCGAAGGCGGTTGCTGTGGAGGCTTACGACGATCGTGTTCAGTATGATGGTGCAGGGAGTGCCTCGAGCGATTTCTACACGGAGGTCAGTGCGGGCGCAGAGGTGAGGAATCTGCCGGCTCGGTACAATTTTTCAGCATCTGGATCGTATGGCTATCGTTTTTACTCCACCTATGACAGTATCAATGATGATTTCTATGATGTAAGCGCATCGGTTGGTTCAGATGCAAATGCTTTGCAATGGAGCATATCTTCGGATCTCGCAAAGACGTTGAATTATAATAAGAGCTATGATCCCGCCACCGGGACGGGCCCCGACTCTATTCTTACTGATGATACCAGTCGCCGCTTAAATACGCAGGGAAGTATCTCCTATGTGATGCCTGTTTCAGATAAAATTGCCGTTGTTCCTGTATACGCTCTTCAGCACTACTATCTTGAGGGGGGTGAATCTGCCGAGTGGTTAACGCATAGTGCGGGCGCTGCAATGAAATATGTTTATTCGCCCAAAACCACTTTTTTAGTGGGTGGATATTATGATTTGCAAATTGATGACGATGAAAACGGTAACGTTTTCTCGGTCAACGTCGGTGCCGAGCGGGTGATTAGCGATAAGACTTCGTTGCATGCATTAGTTGGCTATGGATACGCAAATTATGACCTTTCGGGCTCAAGCCAGGGGGTTCTTTCCGATATTCGTGCACAGTGGCAGGCGACGGAAAAGGTTTCGACCTATATTTTTTATGGTAATGACTATCAGCCCGGTTATGGGGGGAATCCTGCGCGCATGTTGTATCGTGCCGGATATGGCGCCGGTTGGCAGCCCCTCTTAAAATGGACTATGGGCGCCCAGGTGCTGCATAGCTATGAGGATCCGATCGGAAGCGACATTGCTGATTCGGTGTATGGGGGGGGGCGTCATTTTTTCACTATGCAGTGCCGTTATGCTATGACTGACAAACTGGCTCTCTCGCTTGCTGGAAACTATGTGAACGATGAGGAACCCGTCAACCAGACCGTCGTTGTGCTTAGACTTAGCTATGCTTACTGATGGTTTAAATTCAGTTTTGTTGGCTGTTCAGACCGGTAACTGCAGTTGCACTGTTTGAGGATGGATTGGCCTTTGCTGCAAGTTCGCTCAAATATCTTTAAAATCAGTGCGTATGAATTGTTTAATATATAATTTATAATGCGTGTCTGTGCCGCAGTAATGCGGTTTCTATTTTTACAAATAATTTATTTGCAATGTTTTAAGTTTTTTTTATTCCTCTGCTGGAAGTGCTGCGGGAGGCGTTTCTTTTTCTGTTTCCTGAGGTTAAATTAAACGGTATTCGATGTTTTTCTTTCGCTCTATTTATGATTCCATCCAATGCAATAAATTTGATTTGGACGAGCTGATAACCGACTGGTACGAATCGTGCTTTGGATAGACTGAGCGTGTAATTTTACTGGAAGTAGATTCTAAGTGAATCTCTGTAAGCCATATACCAACTTAGACAGGATAATCGAATGCAGATGAAATCAGAAGACAGTGAGCATGCAAAAGTTAGACCTATGGGGCCTCCTCCATCGATTGGAGAGGGAGCCCCTGCTGCTTCTGGAAGTATACTGGCTCCAATGAATTTGTTGCGCATCGTGTTGCATCGATGGCTTTTGGTTATTCTATGTACCATCATGGGCGGGCTGGCAGGTATTGTTTATATCCAGCAGGCCACACCAATTTACGTCGCTGAGGCCCAGTTGGAGATGAGTGTGCGCCGGCCGAGGGTCACAAACAGTGAAGCCGTATTTGACGATAGCAACGCGGGAGATTCGGATTCGATATTTAACACGCGTTTTGCCAAATTCAAGTCGCCGGCCATGGAGCGCCTGGTGGCTCGTGAGTATATCAAGAGATACCCTCCAGAGGATGCAAGAGGATCCAGCGCGGTTGGCCCGGAAACACTGGCTGACTGCCTGCCGTACGTGACCTGGTATAAGGATTCCAGTGCTGATATTGTATATGTTTCGTACAAGGATTCTGACCCGGAATTCGCCGCGCAGTTGGTCAATGTCTTAACTTACTGTGCTGGCGTATTAATGATGGAGGAAAATCAGGCCTTGTCGGACGAAGCGGTCAAATGGCTTGTGTCGCAGGTGCAGGAGCAGAAGGATTCACTTGAAAAAGTGGAGACTCAGCTCGCGGCCACCCGGTTGGACTTCCGATTGGACTCTCTGGAGCAGCGAAAAACTGCAATCGGTCAGTCTCTGCTGGCGGTATCGTTGGAAAAGGATCAATTTGCCAGCCAGCTTTCCTCGCGCAAGGCTGTATATGAGTTCGTGTCGGGGCTGAAGGAGGCTGATCCAAACCTTGAAATACTACCGTCAGGGCTTCCAAAAGAAGAGCAGCTCAATGAGCTGATTCGAGGCTGGAGGTCTGCTAATGATGAGTTGTTGGCCATCGCTGACAGATATACCGAAATCCATCCCGAATACCGGGCGGCAGCAGAAAGGGAAGCTCGTTCCCGGGAGCGCCTGAAGCAGTTTATTGATATGTCGACCAAGTCGGTATTGAGTGAGATTGAATTATTAGAAAAACAGGTCAGTCAGGTTGATGAGCGCATAAAAATCCTCAACAGCGAGGCTTTGGAGTTGGAGAAACAGGTCGTGTCGGGGGCGCAGCGATTGCAGAGTCTTGAACGTCAACGTGATGCGGCGGACAACGCCTATCAGACCATGCTGCGCCGAGTTGAGGAGGCCAGGCTTTCGGCAGATGAAAATATGGCTTTTACTAAAGTAATTCGCACCGCGACAGTTCCTCGATTTCCAGTGAGTCCAATAAAAAGTAAAGCAATCGCCTCCAGTATTTTTCTCGGCATGGCGGTGGGGTGTGCGATGGCCATTCTTCTTGCATTGTTCATCGACAGGATTGAATCCGTTACCGACCTTAAAGCCCTTGGCTTAAATATTCTGGGAACGATTCCTTCAGAAAAGAAAATCGTTTATCGCGACGAACTCGCTACGATTGGTCTGCGCGATAAATTTCACCACATTGTAGAAATATTTGCGGGGATAAACTCTCTTATAATGTCTGATAAATATAAAAGTCATACTCAAGTGGTTTTGATGTCCAGTGTGGAGCCGGGGGAGGGGAAGACGATTTCTGCTTGTAATCTGGCGATTAGTTCTGCACTGAACGGAGCCCGCACACTCCTAATCGATGGTGATCTCCGACGACCGCAGCTTGCGACGGTGTTTAAAATTGATGAGAGTCAGCCCAGCTTGCTTGAATGGTTATCAAATGACCAAAGTGACTTAACGTGTGCAGAGTTGGTTAGTCACGATATCATTACAGGTCTGGATGTGATCTCGAGTAAGAAGAACCGTCATATTAACCCGGCAGAGCTAATGGGGCGTTCCCGCCCGTCAGAGTTGATCGCATGGGCTCGCAAAAAATATGATCGAGTTATTATTGATTCGGCTCCGCTTGGGCCGGTCGTGGATGCCCGGGTGATTGCCAATCAAGTTGATTCCATCATTGTAGTTTCCAGGCTTGGTAAAACTAGCCGGCGGAGACTTAAATTTGCTCTTAAAAAGTTTCATGAAATCGATGCGCATGTACTCGGTTGCATCGCAAATGATGTTTCTCATTCGCTGGCAGGTCTGTTTGATGGAGCCGAGGGATACGGCGGCGGATACGGCGGATCCTATAAAGCGTATGGCCGTGATGATTGATCCTGGTAAATATAAGGTCAAGCTTAGTCTTAAGTCATAAAGAGGTATAATTAAATCCATTTTATGGGCGAATAACCAGTTGAGTGGGGAATCATTTTTCAGTTCACACTCAATCCGGAAGCGCTCCTGGATGCCCTGTATAAGGCTATGAGGTAGATGTAGTGATAAATGCGGATCAGACAGTGCTGAGTTAATTTTTCGCTAAACGAGGCTGCACTGCATCTTAATGCAAAGCCAAACAATGCATGGGTCATAAATTAGAAGTGGTTGTTTAATGGTTTCAGCAGATATTATGCTGATTGACCGAGGGCGGCAGCGCGCAACAATTTTAATTTTCCCCCACTTTTAAAATAATTTCATGTCAGGCGTGATTTAGACCGTAGTAATTCGGTCTCACCTGCTATTTAATTCAATCCGATTTCTGTTCAACATAACTTTACAATTATGTGTCTAATACAGATGCGAGTGATTGAAACAGCTGATGTGGTATTAGGTTTTATTGACATGGATTGCGTCTCGTATATGAGAAAATTAAGTCGCGGAAGCCAACTGTAATATATGGATAATCAATTAAAAAGGGACGTGTAAATGAACTCTTCGTTTGTTCGTTTTGCTTGAATCCGATGTTGACCACTATCAAGTATTTTTGAGTATCCATATGTTGGCGTGATGATTGCTTGATAGCAGGGGAATGTTAGTGACATGTCTGCAGTTTATTTGCGGGCATTCATGAGTCGCGAAGAGACGGCCAAGCTATCAACGTAGGAATACCAAAAATGAAAAATATACATTACAACATAATCTCAGAGAGCAGTTTGCTGTTCTTCGTTATCCTTATCGGTTTTGGAGTTTTTCTCTCCAGTGCGCTCGCAGACACGCTTTATCCGGATATACCAATAAACGGTCCTACTGATCAGTTCCCGGGGTTCCCTGAATTTCATCCGCCGGTAGATGACGATCTCTCGATCGATCCCGATGCTCCGCAAATTGCCGAATGGACCCGACAAAGCGCTCCCGGCGATACAATGATATTGACCGGGGAGAACTTGTCTATCCATTCCGGCATAGCTGAAGGTCGTGATTCCCGTTTTATCTTTTTTGGAGAAGGTAAGTCCGAGGCAGATGCGCTTATTCAGCGATTAGATGGGCAGGAATGTGCGATCACTCTTCCGTGGAGCCTGCCTGCTGATACTTTGTATCTTGTGTGGCCGCATAATGAAAACGGTTTTGGTGAACCCGTGGCGATTAATCGCGCAGAGGCTTGGTGGATCGGTTTGGATCAGGTGTCCAGGGGTGACTCTTTTTCTGTCTACGGACAGAATCTAGTGATTGGAGATGGCAGTTGTTATCTTTATATTGTAGGTCATGGTTGGATTGTCAGTGAAGGCGGTAACCCCTATAAGGCTGATTTTACAGTTCCTTCTAATCTGGCTAATGGAACGTACACCTGCTATGCCCATAATGGACACGGCAGAAAATATGGTTGGTCTCAGGCCCGGACATTTACGGTTCAGGATAAGCTGGTTTGGGATGACGATCCTGATACATGGACTGATGTTACTGATTATGGTGCAAAAGGTGATGGGGTTGCGGATGATGCTGTAGCAATAAACAAAGCATACGATGCAATTAAGAATAGATCAGCAAAGACTTTATATTTCCCTGCGGGTACCTATTTAATGGGGTCAAGACTTTTTATTAATGGTTCGGGAAGTGTGCGGATTAAAGGGGATGGCATGGGGAGCACTATTATTAAGCCCTCTAAGCTGATTCATCCTTACAAAATGATCAATGTGCGATCGGATCATACACGGTTTGAAGATCTTACTGTTGAGACGGGAGGGTTCGGTAACAACCTGAATTATCAACCTTTATTTAACGTTGAATCCTGTTCCGACATACGTTTCACGCGCTTGCAGCTGATGCAGACGAATGCCACATCCCAGGTGGAAAATCATTTTCGGGCATTGAAGGCTGATCATTTATATTTTGAAGACTGCGAGTTTTATGCGGCCAGATCAACATGGTTTGAGAGTTCAGAAGATATTATCATAAAAAGATGCGTTTGGAAGGGAGTGCATGATTCCAATAATTTATTGGGTATGGAGACATCCCGTGCAGCAGTCTTTGATTGTACTGCAAAAATGCTGAATAGTTCTGACTCGTCTGATGGTGATGGTTGGGCAAAGGGGCGTTGGATTGCCGGAGGAGTCCGGGGTTGGAATAATTTCTACGTTGGAAGTTCTACGACCGTTGATATGGTGCCCCGAGTCTCGACTCCCTTCTACTCAGGGGTTCCCACCGGCATGGGTGCTGACATCCTGTACAACGGCAATTCGAGCGATTCAAAGCAGCATGTATGGCGCAGGACCTTAAACTTCAATGGCCTAACTCGTCCGAATGTAGAGGTGAACACGCTGAAAATTAACATACCTAACCCAGTCACTGGCAGAGGCCGCGGATACAAAGTGGTAAGTTATGATCAGGCATCGGGTGAAGTAATTTTTCAGTTCCTTGGATGGGAAGCTGCCTATATTCCAGAGGCACTTCCTTTTAACTGTACCTTGAGCGATGTTGTTGACCAAAACTCCAGCGAGCAGATCATGTTCGAAGGCGGAAATACTTCTTTTAGAGGGGCGGTGAGTGCCAGTTCAGCAAACTCCGTAACATTACCCGGATACGCTGCATACCCGGAGAGTGCAACATATGGTTATATTACGATCGTTGATGGACGAGGGCTAGGGCAAACCCGGCAGATTTATTCTAACAACGGGGATCAGATTTTTATCAATGAAGATTGGCAGGTCATTCCGGATACAAGCAGTAGGATCGTTGTCGGCCGTTTTTGTCATCGGTTTGTTGTTTACGGAAATAATCTGGATTCTGTTCCGAGTACCTCTTATTCAGCCAGTGTGGGGTTCCAGATTACAGGAAGCGGTCATTCGGTGGTCGTGGATGGAAATACCATTTCACAAACAAGATCGGCGATGTCGCTTTTCTCCGAATCTCAGGCCTACTTTAATGATGTGAACATCGTAAATCCCATCTTTTTCGGCCTGTATCAAAACAATGCGTGGTCTGAAAACAAGCATGGTATCTCGTTGATATTCGGTAATCGGCCGGGAGTGGCCGATCCCTATCCCTCAGATAAATGTTTTATAGGGAATGTATTTCGTAACAACACTGTTTCAGAAATCGAAGAGACTGGGTTCTTGATTACAGCTGAGGTAAATGACCATGTCGGACTCTCGGTTTTAGAAAATAGTCAATTCACCCGCGTTACGCACGGTGTGAGTGAAACTGATAACAGTTCCGGTCTGATTTGCCTTGGTAATAGTTTCTCTGGAAAAGGGGATGGCATTGGTTTCAACATGTCGAGTGATAATGCTCCGGTTTTGCATAATAATGTCTGGTCTTCGTTTGCAACAATCTATGGTGGTACACCATCAGGGGCTTATCTTAATCTGCCAAAACGATTGATTTTGCTGTCTGACAGCGTGAGTAGTGCTGAGGTTGAAATCAGAAACGGGGGTACAGCCAGTCTTACTTGGGATGTTGAAACTTCGAGCTCCTGGCTGAGCCTATCGAGATCGGGAGAGACCGTTGAGGATGAAGCCGATTCAGAGAAACTCCATATTGCACTGATAGCTGAGCCTGAGATTGGTAGTCAGGCGATTATTACGGTAACAGGTGGTGGTTATACTAAACAGATCACTGTTGTCTACGGAGATGATGTGGTAGTGCCTGAGGCAACATATATATTCCAGTTGTTTGGATTTGGTGAAAGGTCTTTGAGAGCTGAAGTATATGAAGTTCAGACAGAAAGAACGTTTTATATCGAGGGTCTGGAAGGTTTGGATTGGTTGGTTATTCCATCAGAAAAACTGACGGCCGGATATGAATATATGTGGAAGCTTCAGGAGGAATACGGATCTGACTGGATTGATGTACCGGGAGAGAGCCGTCGAAAATTCAGACATGAATAAATATGAAAATTATGTGCAGGGGAACAGGGTAGAGCATCAGTTTTGATCGGAAATGTAGAGCTATCCTGAGTATTTATCTGTTTCCTTATTGTTGCTAGTATTTTCATTTTTAGTAGAGCGTGTGCCTCTTTGATCCGCTTTGTCGTACATTAATATGGCATGCTTCTCGGCATGAGCCTATTTTTGTTTTTATGGTCCTGCTTCTGTGCCGAGTCTGTAACGACAATAATGTGCGTCTAGGAATGACAGCACAGATCTACTATCAATAATGTCCGGCCCTTTATGAAAAGAGAGAAAAGAATTTTATCCCATGACTGAGTTCAAGTCTGATAGCAGTGTAAAAAGGGTGATGAATAACGGAGTTTATACGGCGCTTCGTTTTGGAATATTCACCATTTCCGGCTTTGTCCTGATTCCCTTTCTGGTATCGGAGTTTGGAAACGGGACTTATGGATTGATCGCCCTTGCGGGGGTTTTGACGCAATTCGTCGGATTTATCTCTGGTTGCATCAGCAGCTCTATTGGGCGCTTCCTGAATATTGCCCTGAACAAAAATGACTGGGAGCAATCGAACCAGATTTTCTCTACTGCGATCGTGGCTAATTTGGCCCTGATTTTATTACAACTGCCCGTTTTTGTATTGGGGGTTTGGAAACTGCACTGGCTGATCGATTTCCCGCCAGATGAAAGTCGCGATTTCAGGATTCTGGTTTCATGTAATATTCTAGTCTATTTAATTACGGTATTATTCAGCGTTCTACGCACTCCGATTTCGGCAGCCAACCGTTTGGATATTTCAATCAAGATTGAGGTGGCGTGTCAGCTCCTGAAGCTGGCTCTCACGTTCGGTCTGATCTCATGGATTGGTCCCAACCTCTGGATTATTGCAGCGGTCAACCTCGGGATCGCAATAACCGGGGTAGTTGCAACATTTTCTGTTTTCCGGACCTTTGCAGGCTCCATCGTTTTTCGGACGAAGTATGTCACCCGGAAATGGGTGCGTCCGGTGATGAATATGGCGGTGTGGAGTATTGTTGCAGAATTAGGGCAAATCCTGTTTCAAAGAACGGATGTCTGGATCGTCAACCGATTCGTGGATATGGGATTGGCCGGAGTATGTGCAGCGTTGCTGGTCTGGCCGAATTTCGTGCAGCAGATTGCAAAAAATGTGTCATCGCTGCTCATGCCGGTGGTGATGATAGACTATGCAAATGATCGGATTGAACGTATCCAGGACTCTCTGATGCTTTTTAGCCGGTTGCTCTCTATTCTGGCCATTTTTATCTGTGGTTTCATCATGCTGTTTGGTGGTTGGTTATTGGAACAATGGATGGGCGAAGAGTTTCGTCAGTATCATATTTACCTGATTCTTATGCTGCTTCATTTTCCGCTGACTTTAGCAAGGGAGGCTTTCTGGGGAATCTTTCCGGCATTCAATAAGATGCATTATCTAGGAATTTCTAATCTCATTGGCGGAGTTATGAATATCTCTCTATCCATTCTTGCGGTCTATCTTGGGTTTGGACTTTCCGGGGTAATTATAGCGACAGGAATCAGCCTGATTCTCCAACGAACATTCTTTATGTCTTATTACGCGATTAAGCTACTCAATGTTCATTGGTATCGTTTGGCTAAATGTTACCTTCCGGGTTTGCTGATTATGGTGTTGTTTCTAATTCAGTGGATCGGGTTCGAGAACCGATACCTGCTGCACGTGGGAGTCTCATCGATTGTGATTGCCCTGTTGTTTAGTTTTGATGTTTTCGTGATGGAGCGGGATAGCAAAGCAACTTTAAAATCAATTTTTACAGCTCTGGTTAGGAAGTGACGTGCAAACTGTTAATCTGAATCAATTGAAGAGGATCAACCGCTCGAGCTCTCATCTCCGAAGGATTCAGCTGAACATACACTTTATAACACATTGTGGGATGGGAATTTAGTGGCATCAACACTCTTATTGATAATCTTTTTAATTGGTGGGGTCGTCTTCCTGCGAGCTTTTCGTTCCTATGACGGCGTCTTACAGTTTCCGTTCTTGATGACCTGTGATCTTCTCTTTTTTCTAGGGCCGCAACTGTATTATATCTCGAACCATGTGCAGGTTTTTGAGAAATATGACCCGGGTGCACTCTCCCTTTATTTGGGGGTGACCCTGTTGTTTTATTTGGCAGCGATTGCGGGGTATCACAGTCCTGTACAAAGGTTTAAAATTCCGAATTTCATTTTTAATGAAAATAAGATGATTATCGGATTGTATGGACTGATTCTGATTTCAATTTATGGAAAGGTAAAGCTGGCCGGATTATCAGAAGAACTTACAGCCTCTTCACAGTGGACCGGGCTTCCTGTGAGATATCTATTTTTTGCCTCGGTTGGCACACTATGTATACCCTTGGGAATTATTCTATTTTTTAAATATAGGCGGAGCATCATTCTGCCAGCCTTGGGAATGGAAGTTTTAAGTGCACTTTCTATGATTGTCTTCGGTGGAAGGCGTTCTCCCGCCGCTTTTCTTGCAATTATGGTGCTGACGGGGTTGTGGTTTGCCCGGCGCATTAAGATTTCCCGTTTAGCCATCGTTGGGGGTGGCATTGTATTTTTTATGTTTGTGATGAACGTCGGAACCTATCGGCATCTCGTCAACACAGATAGTCCAGATAAGTGGAGTAAAATCACAAGCGAAGTTTTTGACATAAAGAAAACCATAAAGAAGTTTGCAAAGAAGGAGGGTTCCAAAAGCTCCTCCAGTTACGTTGACGGATTGAACGGGGTGCTTTCCGTTGCTGCCGTAAGTGAAACGTTGAAATTTGATTATGGTGTCGTGCTTTGGAATCAAGTCATTTCCCGATGGGTTCCCGGTCAGTTAATAGGGCGGGGGTTGAAGAAATCGCTGATGCTCGATGTGAATACCTGTAATAAAACATTATACGATCATTATGGTTATAAGCTTAAGGCGGGGACTTGCATGCCGGGGTATGCCGAAATATTTGGATCCTTCGGGTTTTTAGGTTTTATCTTTATGTATCTGGCGGGGCGACTGACTCGCATGGTTTGGGAGCAATCTATGGCAGGCAATCTGGTCGCTCAGATTGCCCATTTTGCACTTGCTCCAATGTATTTAAGGTTCGGTGGTGGAGGGATCTGGTTGCTGATAACCGGTCTAGGTTTTTGGGCCATATTTTTATTCCCCATTCTGTGGTGGGCAAAGGAAAAGAAATTGGATCCACATACGATTATTGCAATTGATCCGGTTCCCGCTCCGGGGCATTCAACAAAGTGAGCATGATAATTGCTATTACTATCAAATTGCTTATACCGTTGAAAATTTAGAGGAATCTAGAACCGTTGGCATCACTCATATGGTTCTATAAGGCTTAACTATGAGAATTTTATATTTTGGGTATCCGTCAGGTTCCGGCAAAGCTCCTCATCAGGAGATGGCAGCGATACACCTTGCCCGGCAAGGGTATTCGGTTGATCACATTTGCTGGGGTGGGAAGGCTGATGATCATTCGTTTGAGGTGAATAACCTGGTTTATCTGCCTCAGCCCAAAAAAGGTATTCTATCGGCATTTAGCCTTCTGTTGCGCCTGGTTCGGATTTTAAGTCTGCAACGAGAGTATGATGTAATTTACGTGCAGGGAGCCCAGCAGACTCCTTTTCTATTTTGGCTACCTTTTATAAGACGAAAAATTCGAATCGTTTATCACACGCAGGATTATCTGGAACCAGGTCGGCATCGTTTCTATGAAAGGTTTGAGCGGAGGTTGGCTCGCAATGCCCACTATGTTATTTCCAATGAGGTTAACCGAGCCCGGTTTTTAAAGAGCCACTATGGGCTCGCAGAGATGCCTATTGTTCTGCGGACTGCGTTGCCGGAATGGTGGCCGATCCCGGAGCGCTCAGACGAACTGCGAAGAGAGATTCTCTCCCAGAGTGAAGTGGCGGATCCGGAACGAGCGGTGGTGATTGTTTCCGGGGGTCCATACCGGGCGGACCGCATGTCGTCACAATTGGTAGAAGCTTTTGCTCGGTTGCCGGAAAACTATGTCCTGGTTTTCAATGGTCCAGCGATGGAGCCGGGCAGAGAGTGCCGAGCTGCCTGCGAGCAGAAGATGAAGGAACTTGGTATTGCTGAACGAATTGTATTCCGCGGGGGACTTAGCTTTAAGCAGCTACTTGCCTTGTACAGCATAGGAGAAATAGGGGTGTTGTTATATCCGAATGAAGGGATAGGACATTTTTACCAGTGCCCAGGCCGGTTCTCTGAATATTTGCGGGGCGGCCTTTCGCTGATTTCCAGCGATTTCCCGGGTCTGGAACTTTTAACTATAAAATATAATCTGGGCGCGGTGTGCGATCCTGAGGCTCCCGAGTCTATTGCAACAGCAATACAGAGGGTTGGGGAGCTGGCTAAGAACCGGCGGGCGGGAATTATAGAGCTGTCAGAAAAAGAGTTTGTATATGAACGGGGTGCTAAAGTACTGATTGATATACTGGAGGGAGCTTATGAGCACAAATAACCCCGAGCTGCCTATGGCCAAAGTAGTGGTCGCCCAGCGTGGTGCTCGGCACCGTTATTCTATTCCCCGACTGTTGGAAAATGCAAATATGCTGGAAGCGCTGTATACGGATTCCTGTGCATATAGTCTTGCTGGGAAGCTTGCCTGCAGGCTGGGGGCCCTGGGGCTCAAACGTTCAAATGCGCTGGCAGCCCGTGTGCCGGAAAAAATTCCTGCCAATAAAGTTTTTTCGTCAGACCGGCCTCTGGTCTCTTCATTATCCAAAGGATTAATTTCTCCCGACATGAGTAGTGCTTACAAACACTGGGGATTACAAGGGGCCAATGTTGTTTACAGTATGTATGGGGAAGAACTGGATTTCCTTCGTTGGGCAAAATCTGAAGGAGCCAAAATCATAGTTGATGTATTCATCAGCCCGCTTTCAAATCAGGTGGTACTCGATGAGCAGGTGAATTTTGACACTCCAAGTCGATTTCGGGTAGAACCTTCAGAATGCGATTATTCTGCCGACCGAGGAGTTGGGGCTTTCGCGCCTTTTGCCGATATCCTGTTGTGCCCTTCAGAATGGGTTGCTTCCGGGGTAAGAAAGTTTGTTCCGGAATATGCCCATAAGATTAGAATCGTTCCGTATGGTTCTAGTCTACATCCAAAAAGTCAGGTGGGGGACAATCTGGGGCGCATATTATTTGCCGGGCGTGATCCGCTCCGCAAAGGTCTTCCGTATTTAGCAGAAGCAGTACACGGGCTTCGTCAGTCCGGTATTAAGCTGGATGTGCGTATTGCAGGGCTAGAGCGGCAGGAATGCGACTGGTTCCCTCATTTTAAAGAACTGAACTATCTGGGTTTGGTTGAAATGAATAAAATGGGCGATGAATTTGCCCGAGCGGATGCATTTGTGCTGCCGTCGCTATCTGAAGGGCAGGCAGGAGTATTACTCGAAGCCTTATCGTATGGGTGCCCGGTCATTGCCACCAAAGAATCCGGCGTTGATTTAACCAATAACGAAAATGGGATATTGGTGAATGCAGGATCGGCGAGTCAGCTTGAAGCTGCGATTTCTCAGATTATACAGGATCGTTCTCTGCGGGCTCAGTTATCTCGCAATGGGAAGTCCTTTTTTGAGCAGAATTTTTCTATGAACATGTGGCAGGAGCGGCTGATACAAGTTGTTCTTGAACTCCAGAGTTAGGGACCTATTTAATGAATTCCAATAAACAAGAGAGAGATGGGGCGGGAAAATCAGTAGCGGTTATCACATTTCATTCATGGATAAACGGAAATCTGAATTATGGTGCAAGCCTGCAGGCCTATGCCCTTTGTAAAGCGGTTAACCAACTGGGCCATTCCGTTGAACTCATAGATTATATACCGGAAGTGATTGGCACAGAGTCTAAACTGAAGAATATCTATCGTAGGATCTTTAGATTTTTCATCTCACGAAAGGTTCCTAGAAATAAAAGAATCGGATTTCAGGATTTCATCAATAAATACTGCTTTTTGGGGAAGCGAAAATATCGGAGTTTAGACGCATTGGTTCATAATCCCCCTGCTGCGGAGGTTTATGTATCGGGCAGCGACCAGGTATGGAATACCAGGATCTTTCACGGCTCATTATTTCCTGCATTCTTTCTGGGATTCGGTCCTGCCTCCAAAAAAAGAGTTTCGTACGCAAGCAGTTTTGGAACACATGCTCCTGATCTGCGCCTCAAAAGTGAAATAAGTAATTTGCTGAAGCAGTTTTCTGCGATTGCGGTACGTGAAAACAGTGGCATAGAAGTGGTTGAAACGATGCTGGGAGATGAGACCTCTGTTACCTCAGTTTTAGACCCGACTCTCTTGCTTCAGGATTACGAAGATATCTCAGAGTCGATGAATACAGAGGGTATGTTGTTAGCCTATTTGTTTAAACCGACCGAAGAGGATATTGAGCTGCTTCGGCAGACAGCCAAACGGCTTTTGCTAAAGCCTAGTTTGATCTGGGACAACAGGATGGAAGAATTTAAAGGAATTGAGCTGATTGAGTGTAATTCGCCCTCCCAGTGGCTAGGCGCAATGAAAAATGCTGATTCGATTATAACCAATTCATTTCATGGAACTGTTTTTTCTGTTTTATTTGAGCATCCTTTTGTTAGTTTGTTAGGACATGACAAAGAAGTTGCAAATAGAAATACCCGAGTGCTTGATCTGGTATCCAAGCTGGGCGTGGAAAATAATTCCACCGTTCAGCGGGATGTGGATGTTTGGTTGAATGTGCTGAAACAACCGATTTCCTGGTCTGAAGTGAATGAACGGTTGTCCAGGGAGCGGGATATCTCTTTGAAATATTTACAGGGTGCAATTCAGGCTGGATGAACTGGTTATGAAAATCTTTAGTAGGATATTAATTCGTAATAGCTACATGCCATTTCATTTACGAAAAGGAGTTACAAGATAATGAGTCTTCCTAGTGTTTCTATCTTCATTGTCACCTATCTGGATTCCGAGGAACGGTGCCGGGTATTGGAGGCAACCTGTCGGAATGCTTTGCAGCAAAGATACCCCAATTTTGAAGTGGTGGTGTCCGATAATGCAGGCCCCATCTCTGCCGAAGAGGCGTTGGCATCAATCTCGGACCCGAGGCTGACCATTTTCAGGAATGAGGAAAATTTGGGTATGGCCGGCAATATGAATCTCTGTATTGAACGATGTAAACACGAGATCATTAAAATGAATTGTGATGATGATTTGCTGCACCCTGATTTCCTTTCCGTAACAGTTCCGTGGGTGGATGACGAAACGCTCGTAGTTACAGAGATGGAAAAATATATTATTGGAACCCATCCAGAGGGAATGGATCGTGATGTTTCAAGAGACCCCGATATAGTTACCAGAGAACCGGGATATCGGCGTGACTTCTGGCGAATCACTTATGATGCCTTACCAGGCGATACACTTTTTACAAAAAAACTCCATCGCTCGTTGGGGGGCTATCAATCCGGTTCCGGAGTTTGTGATTGGGATTTTGCTGTACGGGCCCGCATGCATAAAAAGGTTTTGAATATAAGGGAAATACTTTGTTTTCAGGGGGTTTGGGATTCCAGTTTGACGGAAAAGATTCTGAAAACGAAACCTTACTATTTTATTACGTCCGGTCTATTCACAAAGTTTAACCTCCTGAGTGAGGGTTCATTTAGTTTTCCGCAACGCCTGCATCTTTATGGAACACTGTTTTTTCAGTTGATTTTTGCCGGTCTCAGATGCATTCGAAATCTCCACCAACCTGCATATCGCAGTGGTTTTAAGGTATATTGGTCCAGTTTGCTCGGAAGCAATCAGGCGCAGTAACATTGTGGTTAATAGACTTAAAGATATAAAAAATATCTTATCCTGTATTGTGTGTGTTTAATTAAAAAATCTTTTCTTAATAGATATTTGAGGGTGGCCAAGCATTTCCTTGCAGACAGAAAATCACGCGAAATCGTTCATATGCCTATCGTAAGAAATAATGTTCTGAAATATGATTAAGAACATTTGGAACAATAGTTGCTATCTATCCTATCGGTTAAATATGATGCGGTATTTTCATAAGCGTAAGTAGATTCAGTTAATTCCGTATTATCACAAGATAAAATATACTAGATAACAATTTTCAGGCTGATTTATGAATGTTCTGTCACACGTCCATATCCACCGAATTCCTAACCCTTCAGGGGTCGGGAGGGTGATTGACCAAATGCTTTTGACACATGCCGATTGCTTTCCTGAAACTGATCACCGAATGTTGGTTTCCGGTAAACTATATGATGGGGTTTGCTCTCAGCTTTCTGATTTCTGGCAGAATCAATCATATGTCACTCATGCACTGCCAACATCTTTGCAGCAGGCCATCTGGATATGGGGCAATAAGCCGGTTGCCGAACGTTATTGGCCGGAGGTGGACGTGGTCTATTGTCCGGCTGAATCTTATGTTCCGACAAAAAAAGCAAAGCAGGTGTGTACCATTCATGATGTTGCCGGTTTCGAGCCGGATCTTTATCCCCAGGATCGAGATAGACGTTGGCATTGTCGAAAATGGAGATCTCTTTTTAGGCAGATGGAACTGCATGCCGATGCAGTCGTTACCGTATCCCGCTTTTCTGCCGAACGAATTGCTCACTTTTTCCCGAGATTGGAAAATAAGCTGAAAGTGATCTATAATGCCCCCCATAGTGGGTTTGGAGATAAGGTTGAGGGTTCGCTGAAGAGCGAAGTAGACGAATTAAGCAATGGAATGCCCTATATTCTGGTGCCCGGTGGACTTTCTTTGCGGAAGAATGCAGAAGTGATTCTGGAAGCAATTCCCCAATTGGCCAGTCAATTGCCGGATGTGAAACTGATTATTGCCGGATCGAACGGCCAGACCTATCTTGATCAGCTGAACTCAATAAAGCATGAAAATGTTGTTCTGGCGGGATACGTGTCTGACGAGCTGCTCAATGCTCTCTATCACCAGGCTGCAGTGGTCTGGTTCCCTTCCCGGTATGAAGGATTCGGGATGCCTGTTATCGAGGCAATGGCGACTGGAGCTCCGGTTGTGGCCAGCAATGCCGCCTCCGTGCCTGAAGTGGCAGGCGAAGTCGCAACACTGTGCGATATGGATCGTTCGAGTGAGCATGTGGAGGCCCTTCTTTCCGTAGTGAATTCCGGCCTGAGTCGAAACGAAGACGGCCGTGAGCGCTCCAGGAAGCAGGCGGCACAGTTTACGTGGAAGTCATCGGCGCAAACTCTCGAAACCATTTTTCAGGCCCTGTAAATATGATTGTTGTCTGCGATATAAACGAAGTTTGGCGTAAAAAGCCATTCGCTGCATTGGCGGAAAAAAAGGGGGTGCTTGGGGTGTCGCCGCGAGACTGGTTCGTGGCCCGTCGGCAGGGAAAGCTTCAGGCCTTGGAAGGGGCATTGCACTTGTTTTCTGTGGTACTGCCACCGAGCTGGGCGTCTCGTCTGTCGGGACTTGGCCAACGCATACTCTGGAAAAAAATTGTCCGGAAATGTAAAGCTCTCGATAAGCCGATTGATGCATTGGTTGTCACCAGTCCGCACTATCTTCCCATGCTTTCCATGATTCCCAACGATCTCAAAACAATCTATTATGCATCCGATGACTACCGAAGTTACGAGGGATGGGGAGGGGTCGCCGCGCTGGAAAAAAAACTCGTTGAACGGGTTGACCATTCTTTCTTTGTCTCGGACGGGCTCATGCAGCGAGCCCGAAAAGAATACGGCGTAGATTCTGCCAGATTGTCTGTCAGTATGAACGCCACGGAAGAACGGTTTTTTCCACCTTTCGGAGATTTGCCGGGAACGCCGCCCGAAGGTGAACTGCAACGACCGATCGCCGGGGTGGTCGGTGGCATCAATGACCGGCTTGATTTTAATATTCTAAAACATTGTGCAGAACTGCCAGGCCTTGGAACGCTGTTGCTTGTCGGGCCGTTACCGGCTGAACCGTCGGCGGAACTTCAGGCGTTGCTGGACCATCCCAAATGCGTGTCGGTCGGGCGGCAGCCGCACGAAACGATTCATAAGTGGTTCCAATGCCTGGATGTCGGGCTGATTCCATATGTGTCGTCCGAGTTTAACCGCATGTGTTCGCCGATGCGCCTGTTCGATCATCTGGCCAGTGGTGCTCCTGTGGTGGCCACGCGGGCATGTGATCAGTGCGGAGCTTTTGGGAAACGTGTATCGGTATGTGTAAGCGCCGAAGATTTTGCAGAAGCGGTTCAGCGGCGCGTCGGAGATTCTTTCGGCCGTTGCGAAGGAATTGTCTGGGAAGACCGGGCTGCGGAAATGGTAAAGCTCATGGAGGGTCTGGACATTGCTTAAGATTTGTATATGGATGAATATCCCTTCGCACTATCAGTCCGCTTTTTTCCAGGCCTTGGAGCGGCGCGATGATGTGGACTTGCGGGTCGGCTATTTCAACGGAGCATCGCAGGACCGTGCCGCTGAAGGGTGGAAAAACGATTATGCTTTTAAGGATTACGAGTTCTGTGTCGAAAGTGGAGCAACCCCGGACGCGCTGGTTGAATCGGTTGCCGATTGGAACGAGCGCATTCACATCATCAGCGGCTACTTTAGTTCGGAGTTGATCGAGTGGTTCTGTGAGCAGAACGCAACATGGTGCCACTGGTCGGAAATGCCCGGTATCCGACTGGCTGATCTGCTTCATTTCCGCATGCCGCTATTCAGGCTGCTCAATCCGTTGATGCTCTCGTGCAAGCGCAAGGAAGGGCTGCAGATTAAAAACCATGCGCTCTGCGCCTTTGGTCAGGGTGTACTTGCCCGCCGGGCCTTTAAACAAATGGGGGTGCCGAATGAGATGATTTCGGACCTCTATTATGTGCCCGAAGGTTTGGAATCCGCTGAGCCCAGTGCGCAGATGGTGGAATTCGCAAAGGGGCGGAAAATATTTCTCGCTGTAGGGGCGCTTTGTCGCCGCAAGGGAATTGATGTACTGCTCAAGGCTTTTGCTTTGCAGAAAACGGAAGATTGGTGTGTGGTGTTCTGCGGACTGGATCGGGCCAGTGGTGTGTATCAGGCTCTGGCCCGGAAGCTCGGTATTCAGGAGCAGGTGCTGTTTCTTGGAGCTTATCCAGTGGAACGCATCGCCGAGGTTTATACCGCGGCCGATGTCTTTGTATTGCCATCGCGTTTCGATGGTTGGGGAGCGGTTCTCAACGAAGCGGCTTCGCTGGGCGTTCCAATGATTGGAACAGATCTTTGCGGGGGGGCGTGGCACATCATTGAAGAAGGGCAAAGTGGTTATCGTGTTCGAGCCGGTTCGGTTTATTCGCTGGCGGGGTCACTGCGCACTTATATTAATAATCCGGCACTCACGAAACAACATGGTCGGAAAGCACTCGAAATATTTCAGAAAAACTTTACGCCGGACAGTAATGCAGTGCGGCTCGTTGCAGCCCTGAATGAACGAGGGGATAAATGAAAATTGACGTATTAACGACTTGTTCCCGGAAGGCGGGAGGATTGTTTTATTCGGTGCGTTGGCTTTCCAGGGCTCTTCATGCCAAAGGGTGTTATCCTACAATACGAAGTCCTGAGGATGAATTTTCGCAAAAAGATATGGCCGTGTGGGAGCCCTTGCCTGTTGAGCTGTATTCGTCTTCAGGTCCACTTCAGTTTTCACGTGAACTGCGTGCATCACTCGCATCATCGACCCCGGATCTTATTCACCTGCATGGCATCTGGATGGATAATCAATGGGCGGCCATGCAGTGTCAGAAAAAGAATGGAACTCCGGTCGTGGTCTCTCCGCGCGGAATGCTCGACCCCTGGGCGGTTAAAAATTCGGCATGGAAAAAAAAGATTGTTGAGGTCCTCTTTGCGAAAAAAGCCTTGCGCGAAGCCACATGTATTCATGCCCTTTGTCAATCAGAGGTGGAATCAATTCGGGCCTATGGACTGAAGAATCCCATTGCCATGATTCCAAATGGCGTGGAACTTCCAATGATTGGAAAAAAAGAGAATACAGGCTCCCGGCAGCTACTTTTTCTCGGCCGCATTCATCCGAAAAAGGGCATTTCAGAACTGCTTGATGCGTGGAGCAAAACTTCCAATAACTGGAAGTTGCTGATTGCCGGATGGGACGACGGCGGGCACGAAACTAATTTAAGGGCCAAGGCTGAAAAACTGGGGCTGGAAAATGTAGAGTTCGTCGGCCCGCAATACGGGGCGGAAAAGGAGCAGCTCCTGCGCAGTGTCGATGCTTTTATTCTTCCTTCCTTCTCGGAGGGGTTGCCGATGTCTGTACTCGAGGCCTGGTCTTATGAACTGCCCGTAGTCATCACGGACTTCTGCAACTTACCGGAGGCGTTCGAAGCGGATGCCGCGATCCGGGTTGAGCCGGAAAAAGATTCCATCTTCCACGGTTTGGAAACGCTGACTTCTATGCCGGCTTCTGAGCTTGAGGTTATGGGAAAGGCCGGCCGAAAACTGGTGGAGGATAAATTTTCCTGGCAAATGATTGCTGAAAATATGCATAAGGTTTATGCGTGGTGTTTGCACAAGGGTGAGCCGCCTGCATGTATGGAGTTTGTCGATGGCTGAACTCAATATAGAGGATAATCGTAGCGCACAAAAATATGCGCTGCGAGTTCAAGTGATGCGAATTTTCTGGGGCATTGGAAAACTATTATTCCGTGCCGTACCTCGACCGTTGTATGCCCCGAGAAGATTTCTGTTGCGGTGCTTTGGGGCAAGGATTGGCAGGAAAGTGAATATTGCTCACTCAGCATCGATTTATTTCCCGTGGAATTTAGAGATCGGAGACTGGTCGGCCATTGGGGAAGGTACCCGGATCTATAACCTTGGTAAAATAAGTATTGGTGCGCGGGCGACCATTTCCCAAGGGGCACATTTGTGTGCGGGAACGCATGAATTTTCTGCTCCGGCCACTCCGCTTCTGACCCCGCCCATTCGAGTTGACGGTCAGGCCTGGATTTGCGCCGATGCTTTTGTCGGGCCGGGAGTGACGGTTGGTGAGGGGGCGGTTGTTGGCGCGCGTGCTGTAGTTGTTAAAGATGTTGACCCGTGGGCCATTGTGGCGGGGAATCCTGCAAAATTTATAAAGACTCGAGAACTTAAGGGGAACGACTAATGGCAGGAGTTTCAGTACTAATCCTCACTAAAAATGAAGAGACCAATATCGAGCGCTGCATCCAATCTGTCTTGTGGTCGGATGATATCGTGGTGTTTGACTCCTTCAGCGATGACCGTACGGTTGAGCTGGCGGAAAAACTCGGTGCCCGGGTGATTCAGCGCAAGTTCGATAATTGGTCGGCCCATCAGAACTGGGGCGTAGAGAATATAAAGTATAAGCATCCATGGGTTTATTACACCGACGCGGATGAGACGTGCGACGACCAATTGCGGATGGAGCTGGAGGGGTTGCCGGAAACCGGATGTAATTTTTCAGCTTTTCAGGTGCGTCGTAAGGATTTTTTCATGGGCCGTTGGCTGAAGCGGTCGCAGCTGTATCCGACCTGGATCACCCGTGTGTTCCGACCGGAAAAGATCCGGTACGAGCGGCTGGTTAATCCGGTTGCTGTTGTTGACGGTGAAACCGGTCAGTTGGAAGGGCACATTATTCACTATCCGTTTTCACATGGAGTTGGCCATTGGTTCGATCGGCATAATAAATATTCTGATATGGAAGCTCAGGACCTGTTGGGTGAGGTTGCAGCAAAGTTCCACTTTCAGGAACTTTTTTCAAGTGATGCGGCCATTAAACGTAGGGCTCT
Source organism: Pontiellaceae bacterium B12227 (assembly GCA_029432775.1). GTDB lineage: Bacteria > Verrucomicrobiota > Kiritimatiellia > Kiritimatiellales > Pontiellaceae > Pontiella. The sequence continues at coordinate 27,086 of JAROAZ010000039.1, forward strand.
GAAAACTCTCGCGTATAAAATGCCGGGTCGTCCATTTCTGATGTTCGGATACCTGTACTTTATCCGCTTGGGATTGCTCGATGGTCTGCCGGGATTACGCTATTCCATTATGCGTTCGATGTATGAATATATGATTGATCTGAAGGTGATGGAGTTGAAGTTCTTTGCGAAAAGCTGAGTTGAAGGAGAGTTGTGATGGTCAATACTGTTGAAAACTATGGTTGGTCAGGGGCAGTGCCTGGATCTTGTAGCTATGTTGTTCCTGTGGTACTTGATCTGTTGAAAAATATAAAGGTGCGGCGGATTTTAGATATCGGCGCGGGCAATGGGGTGTTGTGTTCCAGACTGGCTGTGGCTGGATACAAACCTGTGGGTATTGAATATGACCGCAACGGGGCGGACTTGGCTAATGAAAAATATCCAGATATTTCTTTCTACAATTTAGGGGTACAGGATGATCCTGATAAGCTCTTAGCAAATGAAGAAATATTTGATTGCGTGGTATCGACTGAAGTGATCGAACATCTCTATTCTCCACACCTACTGCCCCAGTTTGCAAAGAAAGTTCTTTCAGATAAAGGCTATTTATTGATCATCACCCCTTACCATGGCTATCTGAAAAACCTAGCGATTTCCCTAGGTGATAAATGGGACCACCACCACTCTCCAATGTGGCACGGTGGACATATTAAGTTTTGGAGTCGGAAAACTCTGACCGTTTTTCTAAAAGAAAATGGTTTTGAAGTTTTAGAATTTTCTGGACAGGGTCGCTTCCCCTATCTTTGGAAAAGCATGGCCTTGTTGGCCCGGCGTAAGCAGAAAGAGGCGGTATGAAAATTTTAGTTACTGGAGCAGCGGGTTTCATTGGCTCCTATGTGGCGCATGCGTTGCTCGATGATGGACATGAAGTGATCGGAATTGATAACTTTAACGATTATTATTCGGTTGCATTGAAAGAGGCTCGGCACGCGCGTTTAGAGACGCGTGATGGTTATATTGGTCTGCGGGGTGATCTGGCGGATTATGATTTTATGGCTTCCCTGTTCAAGGCGCATGGTCCGGACCGGGTCTGTCATCTGGCAGCGCAGGCCGGCGTTCGCTATTCACTTGAAAACCCGCAGGCGTATGAGCAGTCGAATTTGGCAGGCCATCTGAATGTGTTGGAATGTTGTCGGCACTTCGATGTGTCGCGGCTGGTTTATGCATCGAGCTCGAGCGTTTATGGAGGCAATAAAAAAGTGCCGTTCAGCGAAGCGGATCATGTCGACAATCCGGTCAGCTTTTATGCCGCCACGAAAAAAGCCAATGAGCTAATGGCCCACGCTTACACGCACCTTTATGGTTTTCAGACGATTGGTCTGCGGTTTTTCACGGTTTATGGCCCATGGGGCCGGCCGGATATGGCCTATTGGCTCTTTTCAGCGGCAATGCTGCAGGGGAAGTCAATCAAGGTGTTTAATCATGGGGATATGAAACGTGATTTTACTTATATCGATGACATTGTTCAGGGCGTGAAGAGCGCGCTTTTTTCAGCGGGGCTCGATCCGTATGAGATTTTCAATCTGGGCAATAACCAGCCCGAGCTGTTAATGGATATGATTCAGCATCTTGGCGACGCACTCGGGATTAAACCTGGGATGGATATGTTGCCGATGCAGCCGGGTGATGTACCCATCACCTATGCCGATATTTCCAAAGCTCAGGCTAAACTCGGTTACCAGCCTACTACTGGTCTGAAGGACGGTTTAGGGCACTTTGTTGAGTGGTTCAAGGCTTGGGATACGGAGGAACGACCCTGATTTTAATAGAGTTCTTTGTGGAGCGCTCATTTTTTAGTGTGGAGGTATAATGATATCATCAAAAGAAATTCTTAATATTACAGATTTCCTGAACCAGGCCGGTTTGTCATATGAAGCGGATGTGGCACTGAAGGAATTTTCCTATTTCCGGTCCGGTGGGATTGTTAAACTGGTTGTCTGTCCGAGAAATTACGACGAATTACAGCGTTTGGTTAAGTATATGCATGTGGATGGGCATGAGTATAAAGTTATTGGGGACACTTCGAACCTTCTGTTTCTGGATGATGTGGCTTATGGGGTTCTGCTTTCGCTTAAGCACTTTTCAGCGATTAAGTACGATGAAGGAGAAGGAATCATATGCGCCCAGGCTGGTGCCAGTCTGCCGCTGCTATCGCGACAGGCTTTGCAATGGGGGATAACGGGGTATGAAAATTTCGAGGGCATCCCCGGAACGGTTGGCGGTGGAATTTTTATGAATGCCGGCGCCTATGGACCGGAAATTAAAGACTGTCTGGTAAAGGTATATGGAGTTCAGTCGAACGGAGAGCATTTTGAACTCACGAATGGTGAGATGCAGTTTGCATACAGGGAATCTTTCATCAGTAAAAATCAAGGGCAGTACATTATTACCCATGCCGACTTTACGGCAGTGAAGGGGGAGACGCAGCGTATTTTTGAGAGAATGGAATTATTGCATGCAAAGCGGCACAAATATCAGGATTTCCTGTATCCAACGTTGGGAACGCTTTTTGCCGGCACGGAGGTATATTCCGCCATCGGCCGGAATGATAAGAAATACACGCTGATGCTGAAGGTTCTGGAGCGTTTGTGGTTCTCTAAAAAATTTCGCCGGGAAAGGCCTATGAACAAGCGACGGCTGAATGATTTTGTCTGCCGGTATTTCGACTGGAACTTTGACGTAAAGCCCTTTTCCGACAAAACCATGAATTGTATTACGAACCGGGGACAGCATACCGATAAAATCCTTGAGTATATTGAGTTATTGCGAAGTCATCTTCCGGAAACGGCACGGCTGGAAAACGAGATCATTCAAGAGTATCGCTTTTCGGATTGAAGCTTCAGTAATGGGAAGAATTTTCAGCTAATGTGGAATTGGAATGAAAACTAGGCAACTCGCTCCTGATTTTATTAAGGGGGTTGCCATTGTGCTCATGGTGTATGGACACCTGACCATGATCGGTAACTGCGCTGACACACAGAATTGTGTAAAGAGTTGGATTTATTCGTTCCATATGCCGTTGTTTTTACTGATATCAGGCATGTTCTTTTCATCCGAAGGGGAGTTTTTTAAAAAATTTAATAAGATACTGCTGCGTGTTGGTGTGCCGTATGTTCTGTTTATTTCGGTTTATCTGATGGGGCTGAAGCTCATTCAGAATTTCGGTATTCCCACATCCAACGCCCCGCCTGAATCGATCGGCGATTTTTTGAAGACGGTTATATTTTTTCCTCGCGGCGGATATTGGTTTCTTCACTCGTTGTTGCTGATCCAGCTGGCACTTGTATTGGGAAGGGCATGTGTTGGTTCAAAGGGACCGGCCTCCATTTTATTATTCACGGCATTGCTTCTATTAATTCTGACGGCGTTCGGGTTGGTGCGAGGCCGGACCATTGTCTATTTTCTAATTGGTATGACCATTCAATCCGTTACCGGGCGAGAGCTCAAGGTTTCATTTCTTTTCGGAATTGCGGGTGTTGCTGTTGTGTGGGCGCTGGATTATTTCCTTAAACTCAATGCAATTGCTCACTTTTCCCTAACTGAAGTTGTATGGTGTCTCAGCATTCTGTTCGGTCTCTGGAGTTTTTCGGAACAGTTCCCAGGAGGGCGTGGCGTTCGGCTTATTGCATGGATCGGCAGAAACTCGCTATCCATTCTGGTTTTTCACGCAATTTTTATTGTGCTCCTTAAGCCCGCCGGAGGTTTTTTTATTCGCGTTGACTCCTCTGGATGGCTCTATTCGATCGGTGCAACTCTCATGACCACTGCACTGTCTCTGTTCTCAGCGTTTGCTTTAGATAAAATAAGACTAAGCCGGTACTTGTTCGGGACGCCTCAATGTTATATGCCTTTGGGCCAAGGTGCTGAAGGGGTGAAAAAGGGCGAGGATCCATGAAGATTTCAATAATCACAGCAACCTACAATTCCGAGGCGAGTATTCTTGATACCGTGAAGTCGTTGAAGGAGCAGACCTATCCAAGAGGAAATATTGAATGGATTCTGGTGGACGGCGGATCAACTGATAAGACACTTGAGTTGATTCAGCAGCAGGATTTTCATCCCGATCAGTGGGTGTCGGAGCCGGATAAAGGAATTTATGATGCACTGAATAAAGGTGTTAAGATGGCGACGGGCGATTTTGTCGGTTTCCTCCATGCTGACGATGTGTTGGCTGCGCCCGGGGTCCTTTATCACATTTCCTGCGCGTTGCAGAATTCAGGAGCCGATGCCGTGTATGGGGATTTGCAATATGTCCGGCCATTGGACGGTGGGGAATTCGGTTTGGTGCGACATTGGAAGAGCGGGATTTATTATCGCCGTAAGCTGAAGTGGGGCTGGATGCCGCCGCATCCCACGTTGTATCTCCGGAAGGAGATTTATGAGCAGACGAAGCTGAAAAACGGCGAATATTTTGACACTTCTTACAGCTGTGCGGCGGATTACGATTTTATGATGCGGATTCTCGGAACCTATACCGTGGAGCCGGCCTACCTCATGATGGTGCTGGTCAAGATGCGGGTGGGCGGGATCAGTAATCGAAGCTTAAAACATATTATAAAAAAATCCTCCGAAGACTGGGATGTAATCCGAAGGAACAAGGTTGGAGGACTGCATACAATTTGCGGAAAGAACTTCGGAAAGCTTGGTCAGTTCTTTATGAAAAAATGAAAGTTGAAGCAGGTGGTCTGAAAGTTGCTAACAAGAGACCATATTCAATTTGAAAGGAAACGGCATATGAAAGCAGTCATTCTGGCAGGTGGGTTCGGAACCCGAATCAGTGAAGAAAGTACCGTTCGGCCCAAGCCGATGGTTGAGGTGGGGCCCGAACCGATCCTCTGGCACATCATGAAGATTTATGCTCATTATGGCATAACCGACTTTGTAATCGCATGCGGCTACAAGGGGAGCATGATCAAAGAATATTTCTCGAAGCTCTATCTGAACGGGGCGGATGTTACATTTGATTTGCGAAAAAATGAAATGGAAGTTCATCATGCGTGTTCGGAGCCTTGGCGTGTTACATGTGTGGATACGGGGCTGGATAGCATGACGGGGGGGCGTCTGCGCCGCGTGAAGGATTATCTTGATGATGAAACCTTCTGCATGACCTACGGTGACGGCGTTTCGGATTTGGATATCGCGGCTGAGATTCAACAGCATAAAGATCAAGGCGTTCTGGCCACGATGGCGGCAATCAAACCACCGGGACGGTTTGGTGCTTTCAGTCTGCGGGACGAGCAGGAAAAAGTTGAGCACTTTGATGAAAAACCACAGGGAGACGGAGCATGGATCAATGGTGGATTCTTTGTGCTCGAACCTCAGGTTCTGGATTATATCGAATCGGATAGGGAGCCGTGGGAACATTCCCCTTTACGCCGGTTGGCGCAGGAGGGGCAACTGGGCGCTTTCCGTCACTCAGGCTTTTGGCAACCGATGGATACGTTGAGGGATAAGAATGTGTTGGAAGATCTTTGGGATTCCGGCGATGCTCCATGGAAGGTCTGGAGTTAATGAGCAGACTGAGAAATCATTATGCAGGAAAAAAAGTCCTCCTGACTGGACATACCGGCTTCAAAGGATCCTGGATGGCCGAATGGCTGCTCTGGCTGGGCGCTGAAGTTGTCGGGGTTTCACTCGAGCCGGAGGATGACCCCTCTCTGTTTGATCAGTTGGGTCTCACGAGCCGGGTGGAACACCATATTCAGGACATCCGGGATGCCGGGCGATTGGCGGAGCTGGTAAAGGCTGCACAGCCGGATATAGTTTTCCATTTAGCAGCCCAACCCCTCGTGCGCTATTCCTACGAACATCCAGTGGAAACCTTTAATACGAATGTGATGGGAACCGTTCATGTGCTCGACGCTCTTCGGGAGTTGGGAAAAGCATGTGAAGTGGTTATCATCACGACTGATAAGTGTTATGAAAATAAGGAATCCTCTCGTCCCTATGCTGAGGATGATCCCATGGGTGGGTACGATCCCTACAGCGCGAGTAAAGGGGCATGTGAACTGGTGGTTTCCTCTTATCGGCGTTCATTTTTTCATCCGGATGAGTATGGAACAAAGCATCAGGTTGCGGTGGCTTCGGCCCGTGCCGGAAATGTTATCGGCGGCGGTGACTGGGCTATGGACCGGATTGTTCCGGATTGCATGCGCACACTCGCGGAAGGCAATTCTATTCCCGTGCGAAATCCCTACGCCACCCGTCCATGGCAGCATGTGCTGGAACCGCTGGGCGGCTATCTTGTGTTGGCCATGAAGCTGGCCGAAGAGCAGGCTTCCAAGGGTTGGAAGGAATGCTGCTCCGGCTTTAATTTCGGTCCGGACCCGGAATCGAACCGTTCCGTTGGAGAGCTGGTTGAACAGGTGCTGACTTGCTGGCCGGGAACATGGGACGATCAGTCTGATCCTGAGGCGGTTCATGAAGCGGGGCTTTTGAACCTTTCCATTGAAAAAGCCGACCGTTTACTTCAATGGAAGCCGGTTTGGAACTTCAAAAATGCAATCGACCGTACGGTGCAGTGGTATCATCTTGTGGATCAGGGGGCCGATCCATTGGACCTGACCCGCAAGCAGATCGGTCAATACATGGAGCTGCTAAGCAAGTGACTTTTGAACCTTTACCATTAAAAGATGCGTGGCTGATCAAACTCGCTCCGTTCGGTGATGATCGGGGACATTATGCCCGGGCATGGTGTGCTAAGGAGTTTGAAGAGCATGGAATCGATCCGACATTCGTGCAGATGAATACTGTTTTCAGCAAAGCGGCGGGTACTATGCGCGGCATGCATTGGCAAACGGACCCTGCGGCGGAACCTAAATTTGTAAGGTGTATTCGTGGGGCGCTATATGATGTGATGGTCGATATGCGGCCTGAATCCGCAACGTATAAACAATATGTCGGAGTGGAATTATCTACAGATAACCAAACGATGGTTTACGTTCCTGGAAATTTTGCCCACGGTTTCCTGACCTTGGAAAACGATACGGAGGCCTGCTATATGGTGGGGGAATATTATACACCGGCGTGTGAGCGCGGTTTTCGGCATGATGATCCAACTATTGGAATAGAATGGCCTGCTGACATAACCGTGATCAGTGAAAAAGATAAAACGTGGCCGTTGCTTGGAGTTTTGAAATGAATCGGATAATGGTAACGGGGGCAGGTGGGTTTCTTGGTTCTGCCTGTTTAAAACAGCTTGTTAAGGATGAGACTGAGATCTATGCGATTGACTTGAAGAAGTCAGACTCTTCCGGGGAATCAGTTCAGTGGTGCGATGTTGACCTTCAGAATCAAACAGAGGTGGATCAATTATTTCGTGAGACTAAACCGGATAAGTTACTTCATCTGGCCTGGGGAATGAACCGCGCAGAAGGAGGTTCTTTCAGCTATGCATCTGAAAGTCATCTTTCGTGGATCGAGGCCGGGCTGAATATTGCCCGGGCTTTTGAGGCAGCCGGAGGCCGGCGAATGGTGGTGTCTGGAACCTGTTTTGAATACGACCATGATGGCGAGATCTGTAAAGAAGGCACAACTCCTCTACTTCCTCAAAACAACTATGGGAAAAGTAAGCATGAGCTTCAGAGCAAGCTCCATGCATTCTGTGAAGAAATGTCGTTAAGTTATGCATGGGGGCGAGTGTTTCTTCTCTATGGACCGAATGAAAATCCAAACCGTTTGATTCCTCACGTGATCCGTTCGATTCTCGCTGGGAACCCGGTTAAAACAACGCATGGCAATCAAGTCAGAGACTATCTCTTTGTCGAAGATGTCGCTTCAGCGTTGGTTGCATTGCTGGATTCTTCCCTGACAGGACCGGTCAATATCTGTTCGGGAGAAGGAACGCGGCTGAAGGATATTATCAGGTATATAGCGAAGGTCCTGGATGGCGAACATTTACTTCATATCGGGGCCATAGAGGCGCCCGCGCACGAGGTCGGCTATTTAATTGGGGATAATACATTGCTGGTGGAAAATACAGAATGGATACCTCGCTATGATTTGAATACGGGTTTAGAGCGAACGATCGAGTCGATACAAAAGGAATTAAAAAATGTCGGAAAATAAAATCGTTATTTTAGGAGCTGGGGCAGCCGGTTTAGGGGCTGCCCATCGTTTGGATGATGAAGGTATCCGGGCGACGATCTATGAAAAACATGGGTTTACAGGCGGTCATGCTGCTTCCTTTGAGCAGAATGGTTTCATTTTTGATGATGGGCCCCATATCTCTTTCACTGAAGATGAACGTATAAGAAAACTTTTTCATGAAAGTGTCGGTTTCGAGGTTGAGTCTTTCAGTGCGCAGGCAAACAACTATTGGCAGGGCCACTACATCAAGCATCCTGCTCAGGTTAATCTGCATGGTTTGCCGGAAGATTTTGTGGTTAAAATTATCAAGGAAATGTTCGAAGTAAAAGTTCAGGAGAAACCGGAGATTAATAACTATCGCGATTGGCTTTATGCCAGTTTCGGTAAAACCTTTTCTGAAACGTTTCCAATGATGTACGGGAAAAAATTCCATACGCTTCATGCTTCTTTGATGGATACGGACTGGATTGGCCCTCGTCTTTATCAGGCAGATATGGATGAAGTGCTGCATGGGGCCTTAAGCAAACACACGCCGGATGTCCATTATATAAAGCAGTTTTACTATCCGACACACGGAGGGTTTGTTCGATTTTTCGACGGATTCCTTGATAAAGCGGACGTGCAGTTGTCGCACGAGGTTACTCGTATAGAAACTAAAGAAAAGATGCTCCAATTTGCGAGTGGTCAGGTGGCTGGGTACGACAATCTAATTTCATCGCTGCCATTGCCGGAATTGATTGCTCTTATGGATGATGTACCTGACCATGTCCGGGAGGCCAGTCTGCAGTTAGCATGTTCAACATGTGTCATTGTCAATGTCGGGGTGGATCGTGAGAATCTTTCCGAAGCTCACTGGACGTATTTTTATGATGAGGACATCATTTTTACCCGAATTTCATATCCTCACATGCAGTCACCTAATAATGTTCCTTCCGGATGTGGCAGTGTGCAAATGGAAATCTATTTTTCTAAGAAATATAAGCCGCTGACAAATAAACCTGAGAGCTATATCCAACCGGCAATCGATGATTTGATTAAATGCAAAATTCTGAACGAAGAAGACAAAATCCTCTTCTCAGAAGCTCGGGTTGCTCCTTATGCCAATGTCATTTTCGATTTGGACCGAATCCGCTGCCTGGAAATTGTTCACGGCTATCTCGATGAGCTTGGTATCCGCTACTGTGGACGTTTCGGAGAGTGGGGTTACCATTGGACGGATGGCTCTTTTATTAGCGGAGAAAATGCCGCTCAGAAAATCCTTGATCTCTAGTACGGAGTTAGTGACTTGGGGGATTGAGCATAGGGAATCCATTCTCCCCTTATCTAAATTCTTCGAGAGAATTATTTCTCACCTACTAGTGGCTGTTTAGAAGCTATGTCCTTCTGAAAATGCTCCCGATTAGGGATCTGTTAAAAAGTTAGAATGTTGCCGTAACATGGACTTAATGGGACCTTAAAGTAGGTTGACTTAAATCGTTTCAATACACTAGTAGTGTCGACTTGGTTATTGCGAAAGAAAGAATTCTGCTGAATTTGGCAATATATTTAACAAATGAACAAGAAGATAAAATATATTTTTACCGTGTTTATTGCTCTCTTTGCTTGCAGAGAGGTTTTATCTTCACCTGTCCGCATTATGCCGATGGGAGACTCTATTACCTATGGTGATGGGAGCATAACGACAAACAGCTACCGGGGAACACTTAAGACCCTGCTCGATATGGGGGGGCACACGAATATAAATTTTGTCGGTAGCACGAACAGTGGAAATTTTGCCGATACTGAGCATGAAGGTTGGCAGGGTTACAGAATGGCGGGTAGTCCGAAGTCACTTTTGGAAAAAGCATATGACTGGGGGATGAAAAATCCAGCTGATATCGTATTGTTAAACGCTGGAATCAACGACTTTCTTCAAAATGACCCTCCTGATTCGAATGCAGTTTCGCAGGTGATTGACGAAATCTATCGCGCGAATTCAAATGCTACGATTGTCTTATCCTTGATCCCAAATGGAGTACGGATTCATAATTTTGATACGCTTACGCCGTTTAATAATTCTGTAAAGAGCATGGCGATGAATCGCGCAGCAAACGGCGATGATATAATCATAGTTAATATGGAAGCCGGGGCTGGTATCGACTACGGTTGGTTTTCGCCTGATTTCTTGCTAACCAATCCCTATGTCCATCCATCAGATGTCGGCTACAATAAGATGGCCACGAATTGGTATCCTTCCGTAGTTCAAGCGCTTAAACATCAAAGTGGAGTACCTTATTTTTACTCTAACCCCGACACAAATGCAGTGATTCCCCATCTATACACCTATGAAGTGGGAGCTAACGGAAATCCTGCACCTTCATATGCCTTGGAAACTGCACCTTCGGGAATGACAATCAATGCGACTAATGGATTAGTCCAGTGGTCGCCGGTGAGCGGTACGAACGCGGTATCGGTCTTAGCTTCCAATGCGCTCGGCGTAGTGACACAGAGCTTTAATATTGTGGCTGTATCCTCGACGCTTCCGGTTATTACCTCCGATGCCGTCACCAATGTAGTGGCCGAACAGCTCTACAGTTATGACGCCGCCGCGACCGGTATCCCGTCCGCCTCGTTTATGCTGGACCTGGCTCCGTCGAACATGACCGTGAATGCGACCAA